>CAYXEE010000381.1:0-2818 GCA_964463935.1 uncultured Chitinophagaceae bacterium
GCGCGCGTATCCCATCCGATTGCACGCGAACTTTTAGGCGACTGCTGTTTTATGAAGCGGTCAATTGTTTCTTTTTTCAGATAGCGAACGCCGTTGTATATTCCGCCGTTTAATTCCATTTGCAATAATTTTGCAACGTCGGATGCCGTTGAAAATAATCCCGCATGACCGGAAACACCGCCGAGCGTTGCCGCATTTTCATCGTGAACTCTGCCGTGAACGGCTGTAAATGTTTTTTTCCATAACGAATCCACTTCTGTAGGAACAACATTTTCCCATAATTCTCTCGGCGGATTGTACATTGTGTTGTTCATGCCGAGCGGCTTAAAGAAAACAGAATCTACATATTTATCGAGCGTTGTTCCTGTAACTTGTTCAATTATTTTTCCTGTGGTAATCAATCCTAAGTCGCTGTACACGGTAGAATCTCCGGTTTTATAGACCAACGGAGTTGCAAAAATTGAATCCAAAACGCATGGAGTTGAATCGCAAAATTCGTAGAATTTTCTCCACGCAGGAAGTCCGCTGTTGTGAACCAGCAAATTGTAAATAGTAATCTTCTCTTTACCGAACTGTGCGAACGCGGGGAAATATTTTACAATCGGGTCGCTTAAACTGATTTTCTTTTCTTCTACAAGTTTCATAACTGCGCTTGTTGTAGAAATAACTTTTGTAACGGAAGCCAAATCGAAAATTGAATTAGTTGCAGCCGGCGTTGAAGATGAATTATAGAAAAATTTTCCGTATGCTTTTTCGTGAACAATAATTCCATTGCGCGCTACCAGAAGAACGGCGCCGGGAAACGCAGAATCGGCGATTGCTTTGTTGATAATTTTATCTACGCGAAGCAGCGAATCGGCATTAAAACCGGCTTCCTGCGGCTTTCCGTATCGAAGTGCGATGGCGGAATATTCAACTCCCTCTCCATAATTAAATTTTCCGGGAATTGTAACCGGTAATTTTCCCAATGCGGGTTGTTCGCCAAAAAGAACTTCCGCGCATGCTTGCTGAGAGATATTGCTTGTGCTGTACGTAAGCGCATACGATTGAAACTTCGGCAATTCCATAATTACATACGGATTTCCAAGTACTACAGCAATCATTTCTTTCTTTAATGCAGAAAGAGCCGCTGCGGCATCAGCAATTTTTTTAGGAATTGTTCCCGCTTTCACGTCGGATTTTGTTTGAAAATTAAACTGGCAAATTATTACATCTGCTTTTTTTGTTTTCGCAAGCAGATCGTCATATTCCATTCGATTGCTTCGCGGATCAATTATTTGAAAATCGGATTTTATTCGCTTCTTCAATAATTCAAAAAGAACAGAATTGTTTTGTACATCATCATTTTCAGAAAATACAACGGTGAGAATTTTTTTATTTGAAAAATTTCGTAAAGGCAAAATCCCATTTTCATTTCCTAAAATTGTTATTGATTTACGCGCAATTTGCTGTGCAAGTTCTTTATGTTCTTTCTTTGCAACAACCGTGCGAAGATTTTCAACGTTTACAAGTCTTGACGTATCAAGTCCGACCCACTTTTTATACGCTAAAATTTTCTTTACGGAAAAGTTTATCCGTGATTCAGAAATTTCTTTCCGTTGAATTGCGGCAAGAATGGAATCAATCGCTTCTTCTGTATTCGGCGACATTAACAAAACATCAACGCCTGCTTTAACAGCGCGAATTGCGGCTTCGCCTGCATTAAAAAGTTTTGTCATTCCTTTCATAGCAAGCGCATCGGAAACTACTAGACCGGAAAAGTTTAATTCTTTTTTCAATAGATTAGTAGTAACATTAAGCGATGCCGTTGAAGGAATTTTTTCAGAAGAATCAAATGCAGAAGCATGAATGTGCGAAATCATTACGCTCATAACGCCGGATTGAATTGCGGAGCGGAACGGAAATAACTCTACGCTATCAAACCGAGCGCGGGAAATATTAATTGTCGGTAGATCAAGATGCGTGTCTGTATCCGTATCGCCGTGTCCGGGAAAATGTTTAACAGTTGCAATTACATTTCCTTCCTGCGTTCCGCGTAGAAAAGCATTTGCCATTAACGAAACAAGTTTCGGGTCTTCGCCGTATGAGCGCGTGTTGATGACGGGATTTTTAGGATTATTATTGATATCCACTGCAGGAGAATAGTTGTGGTGAACGCCGAGTGCGCGGGTTTCTTTTGCAATTGCAGACGCCATTTGATACACTAACAATGTATCGCGCGCAGCGCCAAGCGCCATATTGCGCGGAAAAATTGTAGCATCGTCAATTCTCATTCCTGCGCCCCATTCAAAATCCGCTGAAATAAGCAATGGAATTTGCGAGA
The DNA here is from genome assembly GCA_964463935.1 of uncultured Chitinophagaceae bacterium. Classification (GTDB taxonomy): domain Bacteria; phylum Bacteroidota; class Ignavibacteria; order UBA10030; family UBA8401; genus JACFMZ01. The sequence goes on from CAYXEE010000381.1 coordinate 2,324, forward strand.
GCGACTGCAATGTATTTGCATTCAGCGGAAAGCCGTACACATTTCCTGTGGAAAAATAAAAACCGCCGACTTTTACTTCGGTAACAAAACGAAGCAGTTTTTGCCAATGTTCAGAATCTTGCGGCATATACTGCGCGCCGGTCCACACAACAAAAAGCTGCGAAACTTTTTCCCGCAACGACATTGTTTCAAATGTTGAATCAACCCACGATTTTTTTATTACACGAACAGAATCAATTGCAACAACAAAAATTCTCTGCTGTTCTTTTTTTTGTTCAGGAAGATTTTTTTCAATCGTTATAGAAATACAGCCGGCAAGAAACAACAAAACAGAGACAAAATAAAATAAATATTTTTTCATAATTATTTTTTGCTATTCATCGCCAACAGCACGGCGCCGTACGCAGGAGATTTTATCGGAACAATAATTTCAATTTCTGGAATATTTTTTTGCACAAATAGTCGAACCGTTCGAGAAAGCAATGTATCGTTGGC
>CAYXEE010000382.1:0-2813 GCA_964463935.1 uncultured Chitinophagaceae bacterium
GACTGAGAATGAAATTGCAAAAATTGTTGTTGATGTTGCATTTCAACTTCATTTAAAACTCGGTCCCGGTTTGCTTGAATCTGTTTACGAAGAATTATTTGTTTATAAACTACGTGAACGTGGATTAAAGGTAGAAGAACAAATTGAATTACCGGTTGTTTTTGAAGGTAAAGAGTTTCAATCTACTTATAGAATAGATATCCTTGTTGAAGACGATATTATCATTGAGCTAAAGTCTGTTGAACAATTGCTGCCAGTCCATAAAAAACAATTGCTAACGTATCTGCGTTTAGCGGATAAACGGTTAGGTTTATTAATTAACTTTGGTTCTGCACTTATTCGTGATGGAATAAAGCGTATTGCAAATGGATTAGATGAATAATTGCGTCTTTAAAACTTTGTGCCTTTGCGTGTAATGCTTTTAATAAATAATATTTTAATGAATATATTATGACTATTATAGATGGTAAAATAACTGCTCAGGCAATTCGAGATGAAGTAAAAGCAGCCGTCGAAAAATTGCAAAGCGAAGGGAAGCAAGTTCCCGGACTCGCATTTATTCTTGTCGGCGATAATCCTGCATCGCTTTCGTATGTAACCGGGAAAGGGAAAGCATGTGAAGAAGTTGGTTTTTATTCGGTGACGGAACGAGTTCCGGCAGAAACTTCCGAAGCCGATGTGCTTGCATTGGTTCAAAAATTTAACAACGATCCAAAAATTCACGGACTGCTTGTTCAACTTCCGCTTCCAAAACATATTGATGAACAAAAAGTAATTGAAGCAATTGATCCGAAAAAAGATGTTGACGGTTTTCATCCTATCAGCATTGGTAAAATGGTTATCGGGCTTGATACATTTTATTCCTGCACGCCGTACGGAATTATTGAATTTCTAAAACGCTACAATATCAATCCATCGGGAAAACATGTTGTAGTTGTCGGGCGGAGTAATATTGTCGGCAAGCCGATTGCAAATATGCTGTTACAGAAAAAAGAATGGGCAAATGCAATTGTTACCATTGCGCATACCGGTGCGAAAGATATTTCATACTACACAAAACAGGCGGATATTTTAATTGCCGCAATTGGCAAACCGAATGCAATTACTGCCGATATGGTAAAAGATGGTGCGGTAGTGATTGATGTTGGAATAAATCGTATTGAAGATGCAACAAAAAAATCGGGCTACCGCTTGGTTGGTGATGTTGATTTTGAAAATGTGAAAGAAAAAACTACGGCAATTACGCCTGTGCCCGGTGGTGTTGGATTGATGACTGTTGCAATGCTGTTGGTGAATACGTTAAAAGCAGCGGGCGGGAAAGTCTAAAATATATTTCACGCAAATCACGAAGTGATGTGCCAAAGGCATGGTGCCAAGGGCATGGCTTCGCCACCATTGGCAGCCGCAAAGAAATTTTTATAGAATATTTGTATTATAGCTTTACTTACTGAAGTTACGCAAAACAAGAAAAACGTCATGCCCGTCCCGAAGGGATTCCTTCGGAAAATGCTCGCCGAACGACGAAGTCGGACAGGCTTTAGTCGGGCATCCGTACATTGAAATCAGTTCAAATTCATAGATTCCCGCCTTCGCGGGAATGACGAATAGAAAAAGGGATGGGCAATCTTACATCCCCCTAACCCCCTTCACATGCACACAAGTCCTCACACAAGGGGGAGTGAAAACTCTGTGGCTCAGCATCTCTGCGTTTAACAAAATTATCTTTGCGTCTTTGCGTGAGAACTAAAATACGTAAACACACCAAACGCTCGTAATGCTTGCGATTGAGCGTGAACAGTTCCCACTTCATCAACGCCGTAGCCATCTTCACCGCCGCGAGGATTCCATCCGTTGCGAATTGAGTGATCGTATTCTCTGTGAAGTGTAACCATTGCCTTCCCGTGATTGTTCGTCCAAACGTGTGCGAGCATTTTTTCAATCTTTGCAGGAACTTCTTGTAATTCTTTTGGAGCAATCTCGTACGCATCCAATAAAAAATGGACGAATGCACCGTTGCCATCCATGTGTATCTGGTAAAAATCAACGGAATCAACCCATCCGTTTTTCGGATCAAGAATATGTTTTGCTGATTCAACAGCAATGGTTTTGAATTTTTCATCTCTTGTTGTTTTATATAATTCTGCAACAAGGGAAAGATAACTTGCCGATTCCCATGGAAGTTGTTTTCCGAACGCTGCGCGTCCCCCTTTACCTTGCCAGATTCCTTTTCCTTTGTAAAATGTTTTTTCAACGCCGGGAAATTTTCCGTCGCCGTTCCATACAAGCAAAGCGTCGTTCAAAAATCTTCTGTCGCCTGTTGCTTCAAATAATTTGCACGCAACGAGCGCCATTAAATTCATATTACTATTGGTGATGATCGCTTCGTTCACATTCCATTGCGGCGGATAATTATACCAGCTCCAAAATCCTTCGTGATTGGAAAGCCGTCCTTCGTTTCGCGCTTCTATGTAACGCTTTGTCGCATCGGCAATCCATTCCTGATTCGTTCTTCCGGAAAAATCCCACCAATATAATTCTGCAAGGCAAATCCACGCGCGGTCATCAACCCATGTTCCGTTAAACATTTGCTTAAGATCGAATTGAGTTGTGTAGCGTTTTAAGAGTGAAGAATCTTTTGTTACTCGAAAAAGATACGCATCGCCGATTGCTCCGTTTGCGCCTTCCCATCCGGCAGAATAAACTTCGTAGAATTTTTTTTGAATGAGATAAGTTTTATCAATCCACGAAAGTTCTTTTGCTTCCGATTTTGTAGTTTGCTGTTGTGCCTGATTCTCACTTTTGTTTGAGCAGGA
>CAYXEE010000383.1:0-2782 GCA_964463935.1 uncultured Chitinophagaceae bacterium
ACGAAGCATCGGCTTCGTGCAGGCAGGCTCAGCATGACCATCTGCGTAACTTCAGCGACTAACTGATAATTTGAGTGTAATCTTACAATTGAAGCCGAAGAACCTTACATGGAAACTCCTGAAAAAAAAGAAAATAAAGACGAACAGAAAATGCTGTTTACCGGCGTGCGCGGAACAGCAGTAAAAATATTAAACCGTGTTGAGCGCACCGATTCATATTTAGATAAGCTGATAGACAGCGAATTCCGAAATGCCGAATTTAATGATTTTGATAAAGCGTTGTTAACGGAAATTATTCACGGCGTATTACGATGGCAGTCAAAATTAGATTGGGTGCTGAACGGCTTTTTTCATGGAAATTTCTCTAAAGCGGAAATTTCTGTGCGAAATACTCTCCGCACCGCGCTGTATCAAATTTTATTTTTAGATAAAGTTCCCGATCACGCGGCTGTGAATGAAGCGGTAGAATTGATGAAACGGCTTCGCGGAGAAAAAGCGGCCGGATTAGTAAACGCAGTTCTTCGCAATATAATTCGCAATAAAGAAGGAATTCATTATCCCGATGTGCAGTATGACCCTGCAAATTATCTTGCAATTATGTATTCGCATCCGGTGTGGCTTGTCCGCCGGTGGATGAATCGTTTCGGTTTTTATGAAACGGAAAAATTGTTGGAAGCGAACAACCAGAAACCAGGGTTAACGCTTCGTATCAATACGTTAAAAACATCTGTTGAAGATTTTCTAAAAATGCTTGACTTGCAAAATATTTCGTACGAACGTTCAAAATTTCTTGCAAATTTTATCCGTACAACAAATCTTACAAATCTTTCTCAAACAGAAATTTTTAAGCGCGGATTTTTTACCGTTCAAGATGAAAGCGCAGGTATTGCCGCGTTTCTTTTACAAGTAAAACCCGGCGATAAAGTTATTGATTTATGTTCTGCACCCGGCGGCAAGACGACATTCTTCGGAGAAATGATGAAAAACCAAGGCGAGATTGTTGCTGTGGATAAATATGACAGCCGTCTTGGACTTGTGCGGAGCGGAAGCGAACGACTGGGAATAACGAATATCGAATGTATTTCTGCAGACGGCGCAGAATTTCAATGCGAGCCCGTTGATAAAATTCTTATTGATGCGCCGTGTTCCGGTTTTGGAGTTCTTGCCAAAAAGCCGGATATAAAACATAAACGGGAGTTTAAGGATGTTGTAACGCTTCTTCAAACGCAGGAGGCGTTGCTGGAAAACGCAGCGTCGCTTTTAAAAACCGGAGGCGCGCTTGTGTACAGCACATGCACAATTGAACCGGAAGAAAATTTCAATATTATTAAAGAGTTTATTGTGCGGCATCAGGAATTTGAAATAGATAATGCGTCTAAATATATTGATCCGTCAATTGTTTCGCCGGACGGCAATGTTGAAACATTTCCTCACAAACACGGAATAGACGGCTCATTTTCAGTTCGTTTGATTAAAAAAGGTTAAAGGTTAATTATGAACTATTTAAATTTATTGACTGAAGAAATTGGAAGAATACACGAAGCAAATACATACAAATTTGAAACTGCATTTTCTTCGCCGCAAGCCGGAATTGTAACTGTGAATGGAAAAAATGTTGTGATGATGGCATCGAATAATTATCTCGGAATGTCGAATCATCCCGTTGTAAAAAAAGCGGCGATTGAAGCAATAAAAGAATACGGTTACGGAATGGCTTCTGTGCGTTTTATTTGCGGAACGCAAAATATTCATTTAGAATTGGAAAAGAAAATTTCCAAATTTGTAGGAACCGAAGCGACAATTTTATTTTCATCGGCGTTTGCTGCGAACAACGCATTCTTTCCGTCTCTTTTTAATGAAAAACTCGGCATCGAAAATTACCGCGATGTTATTTACACGGATGGCTTAAATCACGCAAGTATTATTGACGGAATGCGTTTATGCAAATCTGAAACTACAGATAAGAAAATTTACAAGCACAATAACGTTGCGCATCTTGAAGAATTATTAGTTGCTGATAGAAATGCAGATTATCGTTTTAAAATAATTGCTACAGACGGCGTGTTCAGTATGGAAGGCGATCTTGCGCATTTAAAATCGCTCGTTGAGCTTTCACAAAAATATAATGCAATTCTATTCGTCGATGACTGTCATGCAATCGGCGTTGTTGGAAAAACCGGGCGCGGAACGCCGGAATATTTCGGCGTGCTTGGCAACATTGATGTGTTAACAGGAACGCTCGGCAAAGCAATCGGCGGCGCGCTAGGCGGATACGTGAGCGGAAAAAAAGAATTGGTAGAATATCTTCGCCAAAAATCCCGCCCGTACACCTTTTCTAATTCGCTTCCGCCATCCGTTGTTATGGCAAGCATTGCGGCGTTCGATCTTTTAACAAAAGATAAATCTATTGTGAAACGACTGCATGACAACACTGCCTATTTCAGAAAAGAAATAGCGGCGCTTGGTTTTACTATTCTACACGGCGATCATCCGATTGTTCCGGTGATGCTCGGCGAAGCATCAATTGCTCAAGAAATGAGCAAAGCGCTGCTGAAAGCCGGCGTCTATGTAAAAGGGCTGTGGTTTCCTGTTGTGCCGAAAGGGGAAGCGCGGCTTCGCGTACAAATTTCCGCCGCACTTTCTAAAAAAGATATTGACCGCGCGCTGAATGCTTTTGAATCGGTCGGCAAAAAGATGAAAATTATCTGATAGTTTATTGCCGGAGTTCATTCAAAAAAAGTTTTCCATCTTTTTAACTGAAGTTACGCATATGGTCATGCTG
>CAYXEE010000384.1:0-2762 GCA_964463935.1 uncultured Chitinophagaceae bacterium
CGCTTCGTGATGAAAAATTTGAAGTATCAGATGCGGCGCTGCGTTGTGCAACTGAACTAAAATACGAAAAGTATCGCACACTTCCTACGATATGAAAGAAATTTAATACGTATACCAAACCACAGATTTAGTTCATTATCAATGGTTCTTTATTCATAATTCATAATTCATAATTCATAATTCATAATTCATAACTGCTTTATTTGTGTTTCCACTCCGGCTTTCGTTTTTCCATAAACGCTTTCATTCCTTCTTTTTGATCCTCAGTATCAAAAAGAGAATTGAATTTTTTCCGTTCCGTTTCTAATCCTTCAGGAAGAAAAGTTTCTTGCGCAGCATTTACCATCGCTTTAATTGCTTGAGCGGCGGCGTGCGGTTTGCCTGCAATTTTTTTAGCAAGAGATTTCGCTTCATCAAATAAAAATTCATTCGGCAGTACTTTGTTTACCAATCCGAGTTTCAATGCTTCATCAGCGGAAAACATATCGCCTGCGAGCATCAATTCCATTGCTTTGTATTTTCCGGCTGCGCGCGTTAATCGCTGCGTGCCTCCCATTCCGGGAATTACGCCGAGATTTATTTCCGGCTGTCCGAATTTTGCCGACTCGCTTGCAAGAATAATATCGCACGCCATAACAAGTTCGTATCCGCCGCCAAGCGCGAATCCGCTTACAGCCGCAATAATAGGTTTTTTCATCAAACGTATTTTATCAAACGGCGCAAATTGATTATCTGCTTCCATCTGCTCGTACGATTTTTCCGCCATTTCTTTTATATCCGCGCCGGCGGCAAACGCTTTTTCATTTCCCGTTATTATGGAACAGCGAACGGTATCGTCATGGTCAACATCAAACAACGCTTCGTATACTTCCTGCAGAACTTGAGAATTAAGCGCGTTTAACTGCTGCGGACGGTTAAGTTGAATTAGCGCATAGCCGTTTTCTTTTGTTACAAGAATTGTTTGGTACGACATAAAAACTCCTTTTAATAATGTTTTTCAAACGTCATTCCCGCATGTTTTAAGCGGGAATCCATACCATTGACTCCCGATAAAAGCATTCCTGCCAGTCGGTAGGCAGGCGGGAGCGACGAAAGAGATTTTGGAGCAGCTAGGATAGTTATAATTCTGCCGAAATATAGCGCAAGCCGTTGGAAAATAAAAGAAAAGAAATTTCTTCTTGACAATAGAAATAAATACAATCAAATTTGCAGTACACACCAACGTAAGAAAGGCAAGTCATGAAAAATCTTTTCGTAATACTTTTCGCTGTAGTAAGTTTTTCCTTCGCGCAAAATTCATCAACCGTAAACGAAGCCAGACCGGAAATCGGCTGGGATGCGTTTAAGAATCTTATTACATATCCCGAAATTGCGCGCCGCGCGGGCGTTGAAGATGTTTCGCGTATTGTGCTGGATATTGATTCGCTCGGCAATGTTACAAGTATAGATTTTACCGGTTACGGAATTTTCAGTCCGGCGGTAAAAGCGGCAATTAAAAAAACAAAATGGATTCCGGAAACTGTGAATGGAAAACGCCGCGCATCGCAGATTTTGTTTAATGTACAATTTCAACTAAAAGGATTATCAAACAATCCGCAGCGCAGAGTTCTTACAATAGAAGCAGACGCTCCGAAGAATTAAAAAATTTTTTAGCATACAAAAGTAATAGGAGGAAGTATGCAGCCATCGCCTAAAGTTGTAAAGTACGTACGTCTTGCCGCCCGCGTGCTTTCAGGAATGCTGTTTATTCTCTGGGGTTCGTTTTTTATTGACCATCTTGAATGGTTTTTTACTTCGCCGTCAGAGCAAACTCCGCCGCTGTTTGTATGGATAATGCAGTCGCTTCATCTTGTTCTTCTTATCGGATATGCGCTTGTATTTCGGTTTGAAAAAATAGGAAGCGCAGTTATTGTTCTCAGCGCGGCAATCTTTTTTACCTCAGTTGCAAAAACAAATGCAATTCCGTTTGTTATCGTCAGTTGTTTTCCCGTATTGTTGTTTTTGTATTGCTGGATGAAAGAAAAAAATCTCAAACTGCAAAAATCAGAATAGGACTCGCTATGAAAATCCCCCAAGTAGTTTTTCTTTTAATTGTAATAATGTGTATAACTTTTAGTTGTTCAGATTCGCCGACCGATTCAAATGGAAAAAATTATTTTTATGAAATTCCGCCGCCCGAACCGACAATTCCATATCAATTAAAAATAAAAGTAAAAAATTCAATCGGTCTGCCGATGGACGGCGTTGGAATTCACATGCTGTATAATGAAAATAATTTTGTTATTCGTTCTGCAAAAATTCACAAACCAAATCCTTCAACGACAATCGGTTTTAGCATTTCGACTTCGGGTTTTGTTTCGGTTAAGATTTATCGTTTTGGAACAAAAGAATTGATTGCAACATTGGTAAACGATTCTTTATCCGCAGGAACGCACAATATTGTGTTTGATGCTTCAAAAATTGCCAATGGAGTGTATGTTTATACAGTTTCTACACACGAAAAATCTGAATCAAATATATGCTTCTGTGGGATGTTGATTTGAGCGCACTCGCTGCAAAAAAGCCGATAGCTGTTACCAATAAAGATGGAAAGTTGACAATTCCTACAGCGGTTTTTGGAAGCGGCTTGGAATTTATTCGCACAAGTGAAAGCGGTCACGATGAATTGTATAAATTCAAACTTTCTACAAAAGTTGAACTTCTTTTTACTCAATTTCAAAAAATTATTGGTACGCGTATAGTTCAATTAGATACACTACAAA
>CAYXEE010000385.1:0-2757 GCA_964463935.1 uncultured Chitinophagaceae bacterium
CGATCAGGCTAAGGCAACGGCGGATGTAAAATTGGATATGGAAAGCAGTCAGCCGATGGATCGTTTAATTTGCGGCGATGTCGGATTCGGAAAAACAGAAGTTGCCGTGCGCGCCGCATTTAAGTCGGTAATGAGCGGCAAACAAACCGCCGTTCTTGTGCCGACAACAATTTTAGCGCAGCAGCATTTCAATACATTTTCAGACCGCCTTAACCGCTACGCCGTTAGAATTGCACTGCTCTCGCGCTTCAAATCTTCAAAAAAAATTAAAGAAACACTTGAAAAATTATCGCTGGGACGCGTTGATATTGTTATCGGCACTCACCGTTTGCTTTCTAACGATGTAAAGTTTAACGATCTCGGTCTGCTGATTGTTGATGAAGAACAACGTTTCGGCGTTGCGGCAAAAGAAAAACTGCGCGCACTGAAAGCCGCAGTTGATACGTTGACGCTTACAGCAACGCCGATTCCGCGTACGTTGCATTTTTCGTTAATGGGAGCGCGCGATTTATCAGTAATAAATACGCCGCCGCGCAACCGTCTGCCGATTCACACAGAGATTGCTACATTCGACAAAAAAATTATTCGAGAAGCCGTAATTCACGAAATTCACCGCGGCGGACAAGTGTTTATTGTAACAGACCGCGTTAATACTATTGATATTTTTACTGCATCGCTTCAAGAATTTATTCCAGAAGCGCGTTTTCGCACAGCGCACGGACAAATGCACGGACACGAATTGGAAAATGTGATGATTGATTTTCTTGAGAAAAAATTTGATGTACTTGTTACAACAAAGATCGTTGAGTCCGGCGTTGATATTCCAAGCGTCAACACAATCATCATCAACCGCGCGGATAAATTTGGACTTGCAGAATTGTATCAACTGCGCGGAAGAGTCGGCAGGTCGAATGTGCAGGCGTATGCGTATCTTCTTGTTCCTCCGGCGGCAGCGCTTCCGCAGCATACATTGCGCCGTCTGCAATCAATTGAAGAATTTACGGAACTTGGTTCCGGTTTCAATCTTGCAATGCGCGATTTGGAAATTCGGGGCGCGGGAAATATGCTCGGCGGCGAACAGAGCGGCTTTATTATAGAAATGGGATTCGAGATGTATACAAAAATTCTTGAAGAAGCCGTCGGCGAATTGAAAGAAGAAGAATTTTCCGAATTATTTAAATCCGCAACGACTGAAAAACGACCGGCGATTGAAACGCAAATTGAAGCGGATCTGGAAGCATTCATTCCCGATTTTTATGTAGAAAGCGACGCAGAACGGCTTGATTTGTATAGAAGAATCTATAAAACAAATTCTGAACGGGAAGTTGACGAGCTTCGCGGCGAATTGACCGACCGTTTCGGTGCAGCAATGGAAGAAGTGGAAAATCTTTTTGAGCTTGCAAAATTACGCATAGCTGCATCGCGCGCATATTTTAGAAAAGTGGAATTGCAGAAACGGACGCTCCGATTATTTCTGCCCATGGAAGGCGATAAACAGTTTTATGAAACGGGGATGTTTCAAGAATTGATGACAAAAGTTTCCGCAGAAAAAGAACCTGCGCTGCAATTAAAGCAAGAAGGAAAAAATTTGTTTTTGCAGACATTCTTAAAAAATGTTGAAGGCGTTGAAAGAATTGCCGATGCAATAACCATAATTGAAAAGCTGCGGTAATTTTTATTTTACATAACACGCTGAACAATTGTTGACGCCATAGCATCTAACGGCACAACATCATTTGCAAGATGTTCATCTACTGCAGCTTTGGGCATACCATACACAACGCACGTTTCTTCATTTTGTGCAATTACATGCCCGCCTTTCTTTTTTATTACCTTTAATCCTTCTAAACCGTCTTTACCCATTCCGGTCATAATAACGCCGAGAATCGGTTGTAAAAACTGTTCGTTTGCGGAAGTCATCATAATATCCGCAGATGGATGATATAACGTATTGCGCGGTTCTTCGCTAACCTTAATTATCATTTTTCCGGCGATGCGATGAAATGTCATGTGCATTCCGCCCGGCGCAATATATGCCGAGCCGGCTTCAAACAATTCGCCGTCTTCCGCCTCTTTTACATTTATTTGACTTAATCCGTTGAGTCGTTCGGCTAACGATTGTGTAAAACGCGGCGGCATGTGCTGAACAATCGCAATTCCCAGCGGAAAATCTTTCGGAAGTTTTGGAATAGTTTGTAGAAGCGCAAACGGTCCGCCGGTAGAAATTCCCAGCGCTACCGCGCCGAATTTTTTTGAAACTAATTTTGTCGGAATTGACTTACTGCTCGATACAACGGCTTGCTGCGGTGTTGAAAGCGTAGAATGTGAAGCACGAATCCGCTGTAAACGAAACTGCATTCCTTTACTTCGCGCAATATATTTAACTTTTGAAATCAGTTCTTCTTTTATTTTTACAATATCTAACGAAACAAACGATAATTCTTTCGGAATAAAATCTACCGCGCCGAGCGAAAGAGCGTCAAGCGTCGCTTTTGCTCCTTCCGTAGTTAACGAACTTACCATTAACACGGGAAGGGGATTTTCTTTCATAATTCGCGCAAGCGCGGTCAGTCCGTCCATTCCCGGCATTTCTATATCCATAGTAACAATATCGGGTGAGAACTGTTTTATTTTTTCAATTCCCTCTTTACCGTCTCGGGCAGTTGCGACGACTTTAATTTCAGGATCGGATTCCAGCATCATGGAAAGCGATTTACGCATAAACGCAGAATCATCTACTACGATAACGTTTACAAT
>CAYXEE010000386.1:0-2755 GCA_964463935.1 uncultured Chitinophagaceae bacterium
AAGCATCGGCTTCGTGCAGGCAGGCTCAGCATGACCATCTGCGTAACTTCAGTTATTAACGCAGAACTTGCAAAGAATGCAGAGAAATATTTTGTGGTTTACTTCCACATTATTCGAAATTCTCTGTCTGCGGTTAGGCAGGTTTTTTCCGAAGCAATTTATCAAAACAAGAAAAGATTACTGCTTTGCAAGGCGCCTCGCAATGAAAAATAAAAAAGAGTTATTCTAAAAATCTGTAAGAATCCGATTCTTCTGCGTTTATCAGCGTTCCATCCTTTAAAAAATGTTCCGGTATTATTTTCCTTCACTTGTATAAAGATACCGCTTAATTTTTTGAGTCGGTGTTTTTTCAAACGGTTCTTTTTGTTCTACAATCCGGGCGAGTTTTGAAAAAGAAGAAACTTGCTCATTTACCTGTTTACGCAAAGCTTCTAATCGTTCTTCAATTTTCTGTTTTGCCTGCGAATCTGTTAAATGATGTTCTGAAAATTCCACATCTAATTTTTCATAATCCAAAAAGATTCGCGCCACAAGCTGACCGCCGTCTTCATACACTAACGATTCTAATACTTCATCGGAGCGATTGATAACCGATTCGATTGCTTCGGGATAAATATTTTCTCCGCTTGCGCCGATAATAACATTTTTAACTCTGCCTTGAATGTACAAGAATCCATCGGCGTCAAAATTACCTAAATCGCCCGTGTGAAACCAGCCGTCTGAATCTATAACTTCCGCAGTACGAACATCATCATGGTAATATCCTTTCATTACGCTCGGACCGCGTACAATTATTTCTCCGATGCCGGTTGCAGGGTTGGGATTTTTAATTTTAACTTCAAGCCCTTTTACGCTCAAGCCGGTAGAACGAAATCGCGTGTAGTCTGCATTGCTTCCTGCAACAAGCGGCGAGGTTTCTGTAAGACCATAACCGATTGCGTACGGGAATTCAGCTTCGCGCAAAAATTTTTCTACTTCCGCAGAAAGTTTTGAGCCGCCGATGCCAAAAAATCGCATACAGCCGCCGAATGTTTCTTGTAATTTTTTTCCTGCAATTTTATTTATACGTTTACGCAGCGCAGGAAATTTGTATGCCGCGTTGACAAGTTTCTTTTTACGAATTTCAGCGAGAATTTTTGTTTTGTAAACCTTTTCAATAATTAGCGGAACAGTGAGCATTGCCGTAGGTTTTATTTTTTGGATCGCAGGCAGCAGCACTGCGGGCGTCGGCGGTTTTTGCAAATAATATATTGCTGCGCCGCACATAATTGGCAGGACTAAACCAAGCGTACATTCGTACACGTGCGCCAGCGGTAAAATGGAAAGCATTCTATCGTTCACATTTATGTTTGGAATCTTCGATGATGCGGCGGCATTCCATACAATATTTTTGTGCGTTAGCATTACCCCTTTGGAATGTCCCGTTGTTCCAGAAGTGTAAATAATGGAAGCCACATCGCCTTCTTGTATTTCTTTATGCTTAAAACCGACAAGATCGAAAACAAGATTTTTAATTTTGTTGAATTCCTTGCTTCCTTCTGCAATAACTTGACGAAGCGTCGCTTTTGATGTTTGCGGGTTAATAATGGAAAAATCGTTCAACAAAATTACGCTCGAAAATTCTGTAAATTCCAATTCTTCTATTTTGTAATAATGTCGTTCGGAAACGAAAATAATTTTACTTCCGGAATGACGAAGAATGTGATGTATTTCAGATGTATGAAAATCGGGCAGAATGGGAACGACAACCGCTCCCATTGTAGTTATGGCAAAATACGCAATTGCCCACTGCGGACTGTTTTCTCCGAGCAGCGCAATTCTATCGCCGTGTTCAACTCCTTGATTGCGCAAAAAACTTTTTAAATGATTTACTTGTGTCTGCAGTTCGGCGTACGAAATCGGCTGGTCGTCAACAAAGGTTAAAGCATTTCGAGAGTAATATTTTTTGCAGCTTTCCTTAAATAAATGCAGAAGTGTTTGAGTTTCCATTGAATCTTCTTTCTATATCAATCATATATCCGCGTGTAAAGTAGGAAGAATTCTCTTGAGAAAAAAAGAAAATATTTTACGTTTTGTAGCAGAAGAAAAAATTGTGTACCATACAATATATGAGCATTCTCTTTTCATATTTCAAAATTCCGGCGGTACGAATTTCAGCGCTGCTATATTTTATTGTTTCAGGAATTTTAACGCAAGTACCGTTATTCAATTATCTCGGCTATGAATTTTCCGCCGTTATTGCAGTTCTTTCATCCGTTATCAGCGGAATGTTAACGCTTTACTTTCTTGACGATCATTTACGCAAGCCGCTGACCGGGAGAACGCGGCTTTATGTTATCGCCGATTATCTTCATATCAATTTTTTGCTTTTACTTATTCCTATTGCCGTAATTTCATTGAACGCGCTTGTTGTTAAGAATTGTTCGTTTACGCGCGGCATTGCAATGTATATGCTGCTTCCAATGTGTACTATGTTTTTTTCAGTTTCGCTTGCGGCGGTTGTAAAATTATTTTTCAAACATTCAAAAATTATTTATATAACGCTAACGGCGGTAATCCTTCTGCATATTGCGTATATCGGTTACACTAAGCCGCAGATATTTGCGTACAATCTTATTCTCGGATATTTTCCGGGAATTACGTACGACGAATCGTTAAATGATATAGGCGCTCTGATTCTTTTTCGTGAATTTTCTTTACTTGTAACGCTGTTCTTCTTTATTATTTTTTTTTCGGGATTGCAGTCGTTTTCGTT
>CAYXEE010000387.1:0-2741 GCA_964463935.1 uncultured Chitinophagaceae bacterium
TCCGACCTTTAGGTCGGGGTAGAGTACAGAAACAAAAATAGTTGGACTTTAGTCCCCAAAGCATTGAGAATTCAGGGCTAAAGCCCGTTCACTTTGTGATATTTTTTTCCACGACCTAAAATCGCGGCTAATCATTCACTCAATGCGTAACATCAGTTATTCATTAACTTTTCAGCAGCCGGAATTATTTCGACTGCGCTACGATAACGAACTTTGCGGTTAAGAAAGGTTGTACAAGTGTAATACTTTTTCCAAAAGAACTCAACCGCAAAATTATTAAAAATTATGTTATTTTTGCAGAATCATTTTTTTAGCGCTGCTAAACGATCCTGCTGTGATGCTGTAAAAATATATTCCGCCCGCCTTTGTTTCAGAGGAAAATGTGTATACATATTTTCCCGCAGGCAGAAATTCACTAACAACAGATTCAATTTCGCGTCCGAGAACATCATAAATTTTAAGAGTCGTAAACCTGCCCTCTTTTAATGAAAATGCAATTATAGTTGCCGGATTAAACGGATTAGGATAATTCTGTTCTAATGCAAAATCATTTGGTATTTCACCGTTTACAGCAACAGAAGACGATTGCTGCGTTCTAAATCTTCTGGACGACCAATCGCTTGAACCAATTGCATTGCCGAATTTAAGCCGCCAAAAATAAATTGTAAACGGCAGCAAACCGGAGTGGGTAATTGTACTATCGGAAACCCCGGAAGTATCTAACACAATATTTGTAAAATCGGAACTGCGCGAAAGTTGAAATTGATACTGCTCGGCTTTAGAATTTTTCTGCCAAGAAAATTGCATTGTTAACGGAGCGTTCGTTAACAAATCTGCAGGAGAAACCAAGACTGGCGATGCCGGAAAACCTGTGGTAAAAGAGCGCACTTCAGAATATGAACCGTCTCCAACAACATTGCTTCCCTTAACGCGCCAATAGTATTTTTTTTCTCCGCTCAAATTTCTAACAGCCAACACGGTATCATATACATTTGTTGAAATTATCGGCGATGTAAAATTTGAATTGTCCGCAACATGAACAAGATACCTGCTCGATGCGCCCGCATAGTTCCACGTTAAATTTATTACAGGCGGAAGATTTTCATTTTCATTAACCGGCAGCGCAAGTACCGGCGTTGCAGGAATTTCCGAGAGCGTAATTACATTGCTTGGAGCGCTTTCATTATTATTTCTATCTAACGCAGTTACAAAAAAATTCTTCGATGTTCGCTTGCTGTCAAACGGATTAAGGCGCTGCAGCTTTGAAACGGAAACAATATTGCGCGCATCGTTTATTTCCGCAGAAGCTGCCGATGCCGCATCCGGTTGGTACACAACATACATTACAGCCGTATCGTTATCCGATGCTTTTGCCGGAACATCCCACGTTAACACGGCAATAGGCGAATTTTTAAATCTACCGAAACGAAAATTTCCCGGCGCATTCGGCGCAACGTTATCCTTCCAATTCATCGGAGGAATGAGCGCGGGAAATTTGTACAGCGACGTTAGCAGCGTATCGTTTATTCCGCCAAGATTATTTGTTAAACTATTTGTTGTGTAAATAAAATTTCCCGCGCGCGGCGTTGTTGCTCTTTCATATCGAATTTGCGACGCTGTTTCCGTCGCGCCGCCGTAACTTGTTTCGCCGATTCGATATGCCGCCAAACCCGGAATAATAATTCTGCCGTTCGAAACCGATTGCCACCACGGAAGTAATTTTGTAAAATCTTGATTTCCTCCAATTCGCCAATACAATTGCGGCGCAAGATAATCAATATATTTTCCCGCCAACCACGCAACGGGATCGCAGTATAACACGCTGTAATTATCCTGACCGCTGATTCCGCTCGGCACTCCGTTCTTCCAAATTCCCGCCGGACTTATTCCCCATTTTACCCACGGCTTAATTATTTGAATGCTGTCGTACACCATTTTTAATAATTTATTTACATTGTCGCGCCGCCAATCGCCGAGACTTAACCCGCCCGGATTGTAAGCCGCAAATGTTGCCGCATCGTGCGTAGAAATTCCGCCGACATAGAAATAATCGTCCATATGCGCAGCATCTATATCATATCGCCGCACAACATCGCAAATTATTTTGGTAACATAATCTCTCACTTGAGGCAGACCCGGATCTAAAAAACGAACACTTCCCACTTGTAAAATCCACTCCGGACGCGTTTTTGTAACATGGTTTGCGGCGGTTTGATATCCGCCTGCGGAACGTTCCGCTCTGTACGGATTAAACCATGCGTGCAATTCCATTCCTCTTTTATGCGCTTCTTCAACCGCAAATTCCAACGGGTCCCACAACGGATTTGGCGGAATTCCCTGAGTTCCTGTTAACCATATTGACCACGGTTCGTACGGCGAATTATACAGCGCATCGCATTCCGGGCGCACCTGAAAAATAACCGTGTTGATTCCGGAATTTTTATGAGCGTCTAAAATAGCAAGCAATTGTTTTTTTTGTGTTTCAACATTAGAAGTTGTTGAAGGCCAATCAATATTTGATACCGTAGCAATCCACGCGCCGCGCACTTCTCGCTTTAAAGGTAGTTGCGCAAAAAGTAATTGCGCAGTAAACATAACAATCAAAAACGTTAGATTTCTTTTCATACGTCGTAAAAATTATTTACAATAGCGCCAAATGACACTATTTTGTTAAAAGCATTTTCTTAGTTAAAGAATAATCATTCGCTTTAAGCGTATAGAAATATAAACCGCTCGAAAGA
>CAYXEE010000388.1:0-2741 GCA_964463935.1 uncultured Chitinophagaceae bacterium
TTGCGCATTTGCAAAATAAAAAAACATTTGCGGTATGTCAGGCAATCGCTGTAATTAGTAACGTAATTATGGAGGAAAGTCCGAACTCTTTTCCGAAGCGTTTGTAACGTTAGGGAATGGGCAACAGCGCCGGATAACATCCGGGACGAGTAATCGTACGGAAAGTGTCACAGAAAATATACCGTCCTGAATTTTCAGGATAAGGGTGAAAAGGTGCGTCTGGCAATAAAGCCGGATTAAAGTAAGAGCGCACCGCGCTATCAGTAATGATAGCGGTCCATTATTATTGGATTCCGATTTCTATCGGAACACGACAAACCCCGCTGAGAGCAAGACCATGTAATTCCCGTTCTGAGAAATCAGAAAGAATTGCCCGTTCAATTTCATTTATGAAGACGGGATGGGTGGGTCGCTTGATACCTGTAGTAATACAGCGAACAGAGAAATGATTGCCTCATTCATAGTTTATGAATAAGACAAAATTCGGCTTATCGGCATACCGATTATTTTTTGAATTTGTAGTTGGTTGATATGAGAAGATGCATTCTTCCACATGATGCTGCAATTTTTTGCATCGAATTGGAGAATTGCATTGGTTACAAAAAAAGAATACCGCTGGAAAACCGCCGACGCGCCGCCGGCAGATATTGTTAAAAAACTTTCGGAAGAGTTAACACTTTCCCCCGCTCTTGTGTCCGTTCTCGTAAATAGAGGCATTGACGAATATGAAAAAGCACGCCGATATTTTCGTCCCTCGTTTGACCAGCTCCACAATCCGTTTTTAATGGATGGAATGTATCTTGCCGTAGAACGTCTGCTTTCCGCAAAAAAAAGAAATGAAAAAATTCTTGTGTACGGCGATTACGATGTTGATGGAACAAACGGCGCAAGCATGTTGTATTTGTTCTTTAAGGAAATCGAATGCAACGCATCATTTTATATTCCCGATAGATTAACCGAAGGATACGGAATCTCTCAAGCAGGGGTTGAATTTGCAAAATCAAACGGAATTAAATTGCTTGTTGCAATTGATTGCGGAATAACTGCGCTTGCTCAAGTTGAATATGCAAAGCAGCTCGGTATAGATGTTGTTATTTGCGATCACCATGAACCTGCGGAAGAAATTCCAAATGCCGTTGCAGTTCTTGATCCGTTAAAACCGGGCTGTCGTTATCCATTCAAAAGTTTATGCGGTACCGGAGTAGGTTTTAAATTTATTTCGGCAATTGCGCGTACGCTTGGCGATGAAACTATTGTTTACAAGTACATTGATTATGTCGCTTTAGCAACAACGGCAGATATCGTTCCGCTGATTGATGAAAATAGAATTCTAACTAAACTTGGTCTTGAGTTAATCAACTCATCTCCGCGCCCCGGCATTCGCGCTTTACTTGAAGGCGCCGGATTAAAAATCGGCGTTATGACAACAGGTCAAATTGTTTTTGGAATAGCTCCGCGAATAAATGCAGTCGGACGTTTAGGAGATGCTAAACGAGCAGTTGAGCTTCTCATCAGCAATGATTATCAAAGTTCCATTTCATTTGCGCGCGTATTGGAAACCGAAAATAAGAATCGCAGAAAAATTGATGAAGGCGTTTTTGACGAAGCGCAAAAATTAGTTGAAAAATATTTTAAGGAAAACGGCGACGGAGCAATTGTAATGCACAATGAACAGTGGCATCCCGGCGTTGTTGGAATTGTCGCCTCTCGAATGGTGGAAAAATATTATCGTCCCGCTGTTATGCTGACGACTGTTGAAGGAGTTGCGAAAGGTTCAGCAAGAAGTATTTCGGGAGTAAATATTCACCAAGCATTGAAGCAAGTGGAAGATAAACTTCTGCAATTCGGCGGACATAAATATGCAGCAGGCGTTAGTATTGATGTTGACCGTTTAGATGAATTCCGCGAAGCATTTAATTCTGCAATAAGAGAAATGTTGACGGAAGATTTATTAACGCCGGAAATTAGTATTGATACAGAAATTGACTTAGCAGAATTAACTTCTAAATTTTTGCGCGTATTAAAGCAATTTGCGCCGTTTGGACCGCAAAATATGCGTCCGACATTTTTAGCAAAAGATGTTCGTGTAACAGGTTTACCGAGAACTGTAGGAAAAGATCATTTGCGGTTTAAAATTTCAAAAAATGGAGTTACATTTGACTGCATTGGATTTGGTTTAGGTTATTTATTGGAAAAAGTAAAAGCAAATGTGCAGTCGCTTAATCTTGTTTTTACTATTGATGAAAGCGATTTTACCGGAACGCAGCTGACGCAATTAAAGATAAAAGATATAAAATGATTATACTTGGCGTAGATCCAGGAACTTTAATTTCGGGATACGGAATAATTGAACGTAAAAATAATTCAATTTTTCTGTTAGATGTCGGAATAATTAAAAATTCCTCAGAAGATTCTATGCCGATCAGACTTCGCACTATCTATAAAACACTGTGCAAAGTAATTGAAAAATTTTCGCCGGATGAATTTGCGATAGAAACAGCATTTTATCATAAGAATGCGCAATCGGCATTAAAAATCGGCCAAGCGCGCGGCGTCTCAATTCTCTCAAGCGTGAATTATGAAATTCCGGTAACTGAATATTCCCCGAGAGAAATTAAAAAAGCGGTAACAGGCAAAGGAGCCGCAAGCAAGGAACAAGTACAGTATATGATGATGTCGCTTCTGCAATTGAAATCGAAACCGAAGCATTTTGATTCTACCGACGCGCTTGCCGTTGCAGT
>CAYXEE010000389.1:0-2741 GCA_964463935.1 uncultured Chitinophagaceae bacterium
CGAACGCGCGAAGATGCGTTAAAAATGGTTGCCAGCGGCGCAGATAGAATCGGCGCAAGCGCAAGCGTTTCTATTGCAAGCGGCGTGGCTTCCAGCGGAGGCGGTTATTGATGTTGCAGCGGCGAATACATACAGCCGCTTTTGTTTGTACAGTTGTTTTTGCTCTTTTTCTTTCTGGTTGCTGGACTTCGGAAGAGACAACAAAAAATGACGACCTAAATAAAACGCAACGACAAAAAAACGGCACTGCGCAAAAAAATCAAACGACAAAAAAAACATTGCCGCCCTCAGCAAAAACAATCCGGCAAAAACCGCCGCATGGTTTTTCTATAAACGCCGATACAATTGAAGTAGAGAGCGGCAAAAGAATTTCAACAAAAACTAAACCAGCCGCAAAACCCGCCGAACTTAAAAAATATTATACAATTCAAATCGGCGGATTTAAAGATGCGGCTAACGCTAAGCGAGCGGCACAATTATTGAAAAAACGATATTCCAATCCGACCAATAATTTTTACGACTCAAATTTAAAATTAAACAGAGTATTTATCGGCGTTTTTTCCGCTTCTGCAGACGCGCAATTGTTTTTAAATGGAATGAAACGCGATTATCCCGCAGATTACAAACAAGCATTCGTCTGGAAAATTGAAAAATGAAAATTGTTTTTATTCTTATCGGAATTATTTTCGTCGTCGGATTTTCTGCATTTAATTTTTCGCCGTTTCCTGCTGTTCTATCTGCTGCCGATTCATTAACTTCACAGCGTAAAGAAAAATTATTGATGTATGAACGTTCTTTTATACCTTCATACTATGATACAGAAGCGTACCTTTTTAAAAAAAATGATTCAACAAAAACTTCCGGCGCTTCGCTTGATCAATCCTATTATGCTCAACCGGAAACGCTGCAAGGTTTTCGCGTTCAACTGTTTTCAACTGCTGTGTATGACGACGCCTCTGCGTTTCGAAATTCATTAAGCGCGGCATTTCCCGATGCGTGGATTTATATGGTGTATGAAGCGCCTTCATTTAAAATACGAATCGGCGATTTTACTAATCGTTCGGACGCTACTTTATTTGTTGCAGAACTTTCGAAAAAAGGGTTTCGCGATGGATGGATTGTTCAAGATAAAATTATAAAAAATCAGCAGCCAAAACCGCCGATTCCTGTCCCCATAGACAGCACTGGCGCAAGTAAGTATTAACGAATTTGTACGCCATCAATAGGCCAGCGCGCCCTAACTTTTAGCGTATCTTTCAACATCAAAAATCGTTCAGACTTTACAAAAGGAAAAACTTTTCCGGCATCCTGCACGCCGTTTCCATTTACATCTTCAAATGCCTTAAAGACATACTTCCCTTCAGCTAATTGCGGGAAAATAAAACCTAAATTATTATCCGCTTTTACAGAGATAATTTCTTTTGAATTTGATAAAATATTTTTCGCTTCAACAACTGCATTGCGGGAGATATTTTTTGAAACTATTTTTCCTTCAATACTTCCGAATTTTTCCGGATCAATAGTTTGAAGCTTAAAAATTTTCACCGTGTCTTTATTTGCATTTCCAAAATAGTCGGAAAAATTCTTCATTTGTAATTTTAAACTATACTGCTCATTCGGGAGAAGTAATTTTTTCGGCGTAATTTTTAACGACGAAATTGTCGGCGCGCTAAAATCAAATTCTACATTTACCGAATCTTTTATTTTTAGTAAACTTATACTTTTTTCTGAAAGCGGCATTTTAATTGCATCAGAAAAAATTAAATACATGGATTCATTAAGATTCAACACAGAACCTGAATCTTTTATTGAAGAATACACAATTGAAGGCGGAAGCGTGTCCGAAATTGCAGAGCCGGGAAAGGTTCTTTTATTAGCAAGCGGATGAATAAAAAACCCGCTTGAATCTTTTACAAAATTTACTTTCAGTAAATACAGCGAATCTTTGATTTGTGCAGATGTAAGCAAGCTAAACAATGTATGCTGCATTGCAGCAGGAAAAACCCCTGCTACTTGAAGCGACGGCGTACCATTTGTATCGGTAAGTGCAAATGATTTTACACTTATAGTCGAACTATCCATCTTTTCGCTGAATTGCACTATTACATGACGATTATCAGGCGCAGTTACATTTGTTATGCGCGGCGGAGTTGTATCTTCTTTTGCAAGTGTAAATTGAAGACCGGAAACCAGCGTATCTGTTTCTGTCAAAAGAACATCGAACGGAAGTGCGCCGGCGGCATCTGTTTCAGGATCATAGAGAAGATTTTTATACTCATCACGGATTGCAAAAATTCTATAATTTCCAAAAGCCAAATTTCGCAACACAAACTCTCCATATGTTCCAGTCTGCGTAATGTAATCTGGTTTTGTTATTGCAGGGTTCAGCGTGTCGGGTTTTATTTCTTTCAGTCGGTAAGAAAAAATCATAACGCCGCTTGGCTTTTCATCAAACACTTCGCCGGTAATTATTCCTTTATCAATTTTTTCGCCGGTTGAAAAAGAGAGCGAAAATGCTTTTGTCATTTTATTGCGATTGTTCACATCGGCGACATCGGTACCAAGCGTAATTACATACGTAGTATTGGAGCGCAGTTTCTCGTTGAAAATAATTTCAAGTTCTCTTCCGCTCCAATCGTAATCAACATTGGCAATATTTGGCGAAATAAAGATGGCATCTTCAACGGAACGGCGGTCAACAAATTCGCTGAATTCAATTACCGCCTTGTTATCTGTAAAAT
>CAYXEE010000390.1:0-2739 GCA_964463935.1 uncultured Chitinophagaceae bacterium
GTTTAAGAAGTGAAAATATTGCTGCAAACAAAAAAATGTGTAAAGATAGTTTTACACATTTTTTTAAAAGTTAAATTTTTTTTTGCTCACAATTAATTCTATCGTGAAAAATAAATAATTATGATGATGGAAATTATCCAGAGCAGCATATTTATCCCCATGGGAGCATCTTTAATTAAAACGGCGGTAGGATTTTCTCCTTGTTCTAATTTTACCACAAGATACAAATACCGAAAAATTCCAAATAACACAAAAATAGTCGTTAGAATTAAATGTTCCGAACCAAAAACAGATATTGTCCGCTCCGCCATTGTGTATAAGGAATATGAAATTGCCATTCCTGTTGCTGTAATAACAATAATGTAATCCAAAAACTGAACAGAATAATTTTCTAATACAACACGTTTGGTTTCAATTTGCATTTTTTGGATCATCATCATTTCGCTTCTGCGTTTTGACACAGCTAAAAATAACGAAAGAAACAAAGTGGTAATTACAATCCAATTTGAGATTTCAACATCAATTGCAACTGCTCCTGCAAAGACCCGAAGCATAAAACCAAGCGCAATAATAAAAACATCTACTATCACTACATGTTTAAGAAAAAAAGTGTATGCCAATTGCAAAAAAAGATAACCAAAAATAATTAGCTGAAATTCAAAATTCAGCAGAAGCGATAAGAACAAAACAAATCCTGTTAAAACCGCAGCGAGTAATAAGCTCAAAGAAATAGAGATTTCACCTGCTGCAATCGGACGTTTCTTCTTTTCAGGATGGAGTTTATCCGCTTCTCTATCAATTATATCGTTAACAATATAAACCGTGCTCGAAATTAAACAGAACGCTGCAAAAGCAAGCAGTGCATTGTAATTATAATTCGATTCAAATAAATGTTTTGAAAAAATTAATGGAGTAAAGACAAATCCATTTTTTAACCATTGAACCGGGCGCAATAAACGTATAATTGATTTTAGCATAATTAAAAAACCGTTGATTCTTCGTAAATTCCAAAATGCTCCACAAGCGCATTGCACATTTCGCCAAGAGTAACATATTTTCTTGCAGCATTAAGAAGGTGCGGCATTAGGTTTGAACCATCTTTTGCCGCAAGCTGCAGTTGCTGCACTGTCTCAGCACATTCCGTTTGATTTCTGCTGAGTTTAATTTCATATAGCCGTTGTTTTTGTAATCGTTCTACTTCAGGAGAAATTGACAATATAGGAATTTCTATTTTTTCATCTTCTTCAACATATTGATTAACACCAACAATAATTTTTTCTTTTTTGTCGAGTTCAGTTTGATAGCGGTACGCCGCTTCTGCAATTTCTCTTTGAAAGAACCCTTGTTCAATTGCGGGTATAACTCCACCGAGCATATCAATTTTTTCAAAATATGCTTCCGCTTCTTCTTCCATTTTTGTTGTCAAAGATTCTACATAATAACTTCCGCCCAAAGGATCAATTACATTGGCGACTCCTGTTTCATCGGCAATTATCTGCTGTGTGCGAAGCGCAATTTTCACAGCTTTATCCGATGGCAGCGCTAATGTTTCATCCATAGAATTTGTATGTAAAGATTGTGTTCCGCCAAGAATTCCTGCTAATGCTTGTATCGCAGTTCGAACAATATTATTTTCCGGCTGTTGCGCAGTTAATGTGCATCCGGCAGTTTGGGTATGAAATCTCAATGTCCACGATTTAGAATTTTTTGCTCCGTATTTGTTTTTCATTCTTTTTGCATAAATTTTTCTTGCTGCGCGAAATTTTGCAATTTCCTCAAAAAAATCTAAATGAGAATTAAAGAAATATGAAATGCGCGGGGCAAAATCATCTACATCCATTCCTGCGGCAATTCCCGCTTCAATGTATGCGAAACCATCCGCAAGTGTGAATGCTAATTCCTGTACTGCGGTTGAACCAGCTTCGCGTATATGATAGCCGGAAACAGAAATAGGATTGAATTGCGGAAGTTCTTTCGAACAATATTGAAACATATCGGTAATTATTCTCATTGAAGGATTCGGAGGATAAATCCATTCCTTTTGTGCAATGTATTCTTTCAAAATATCATTTTGAATTGTGCCGCGAAGTTTTGCAGAATGAACTCCTTGTTTTTCTCCAACGGCAATATAAAATGCAAGAATCATTGCGGCAGGAGCATTGATTGTCATTGATGTTGTAACCTGCTCAAGAGGAATTCCTTTGAAAAGAATTTCCATATCTGCAAGAGAGCTGACTGAAACTCCGCAAATACCAACCTCTCCTTCGCTGAACAAATCGTCGGCATCTCTTCCCATCAATGTCGGTAAATCAAACGCAGTAGAAAGTCCGGTTTGTCCATGTTCCAATAAATATTTGAACCGCCGATTAGTATCTTCAGGCGTTCCAAAACCGGCAAACTGCCGCATTGTCCACAATTTTCCGCGATACCCTGTATGATGAATTCCTCTTGTGTAAGGAAATTCTCCCGGAAAACCAATCTCAGAAAGATAGTTTATATTCTGCACATCTTCAGGAGTGTACAACATTTCTACTTCTTTTCCGCTGACTGAAGTAAATTTAACATTGCGCATCGCAGAAGATGACGATTTTTTTTTGTAATTTTTTACGGCTTCGTTTATTGTAGCCATAGATGCTCTGCCCTCTTGTAGTAAGTGTAAGTGATCTGTTTGATCGAATTACGTTAGTTACTGAAGTTACGCAGATGGTCATGCTGAGCGAGGCACGCTTAAGTTTGTAA
>CAYXEE010000391.1:0-2725 GCA_964463935.1 uncultured Chitinophagaceae bacterium
TTGTCCGTTTCATTTATTTTGGAAGAAGGACTGAAAATTTCTGAATTAGAAAAAATTGTTATTTCAATGTCGGCGGCGGCGGAAAAGGCGGGTGTTGTAATTGTTACCGGCGATACGAAAGTTGTTCCGCGCGGCAAAGCCGACAAGATTTTTATTACAACATCCGGTATTGGCGTCATTCCAAATGAAAGAAACATTCATCCATCAAAAATTTCTATCGGCGATAAGATAATTCTCAGCGGCACAATCGCTGATCACGGAATGGCAATTATGTCTGTGCGCGAAGGATTAGAATTTGAATCGGAAATATCTTCCGATACTGCAGCGTTGAACAAACTTGTTGAATTGATGTATTCTATTTCGCCGCATATTAATTTTTTACGAGATCCTACGCGCGGCGGAATTGCAAGCACGCTGAATGAAATCGCTCTTTCATCAAAAAAAGGAATTCGTATTTATGAAAAAATGATTCCGGTAAAAAATTATGTCCGCTCGGCGTGCGAAATTCTCGGCTTTGATCCGTTGTATGTTGCCAATGAAGGGAAACTTATTGCAATTGTTCCTGAATCTGATGCCCAAAAAATTGTTCTAGCAATGAAAGAACATCCTCTTGGCATTGATGCTGCAATAATAGGAGAAATAATTAACAGCCCCAGAGAAATTGTTTTGATGCAAACTGCAATTGGAGGAGAGAGAGTTGTTGAAATGATTTCCGGCGAACAACTTCCAAGAATTTGCTAACATGAAGCGATTTCCATTTATTGTAATTGCCTATATTCCTCTTGTTTATTTGTTAATTCTCCTGCCGTTGTATTTATACGAACCGACAAAAGAATTCACTCTGCCGAATCTTCTCTGGCTATCGCATTTGATATTTCTTTATATTCATGAAGCAGGACATTTGTTCTTCAGTTTTTTTGGAAATACAGTAATGCTTATGGGCGGTTCGTTAATGCAAATTCTTGCGCCGCTGGCGTGGTTTTTTGCAGCACAACGAGAATCTTCAAAGCTGAAACTTGTCGCGTTATTTTTTACGGGAGTCAGTATTGCCGATGTTTCTATTTATGTTAAAGATGCAGGAATGCCGGTGTTGCCGCTTCTCGGCGGATTGCGAAAAACGCATCACGATTGGGCAAATTTATTTAATTCGTGGGGAGTAATAGAATACAGCTATAGCGTTGGAGAATTGTTGTTTTGGATAGGATTTGTGCTTGCGGCATATTCGCTTTTTGCTCTTATCGCCTCTGATTTTAAACAAAAAAGAATCGAATAAAAATCTACCCGATTCTTTTTACAGCGCTCATATACACAACAACTGCTTGCGCAATATCTGTATCTGCTTCTCTGTGCGCTGAAAAAAGATAGCGGCGAATAATTCCATTCGGCATTGTAAATTCTATTTCACTTCCTTCAATAGCGCCATTTTGTATCAATGAAGATTCAATTTGATAAAACTCTTCAAATGGAAAGGTGGTAAATGTTTTTTGTAATTCCGGCAGAGTTTTGCTGTTAAACATAGCCATTACAGATTCATTTGCATCCAGTACTTCCCACGTTTGAAAATTAAAACGCATTATACCGGCAATAGAATTATCGAACAGCGCCTTGTAGCGCTGTTCGCTTTTTTCTATTGCAGCTATTTTATTTTTTTGCTCTTCAATAATTCTTTTATTGGAAATAACAAGTAAAATAATGTTTGCTGCGGCAAACAATACAACAATGCCTGTTGTAAGCAGAATAATAAGAGTTGTGTTTTCTAGAAGCTGCTGCACCGAAAACTCCTTGCATAAAAAATATTACTGATAATTGTAAATCCCCAAATAATGTGCCACATAGCATTAAAATATTCAATTCCCGCCTTCAAAATTGAATTGCTAATTGTAACTACCACAACAGTACCAGAGGTGTAAAGAATTACTCCGGCGGCAATCCAAAATATGGAATGTTGTGTTACCGGCAGCTCGGTAGTGCGAAAAAGTTCAATTCCAATTACAAGAGCTGAAAGAATTAGCAGTACATTTGCGGTTGTAGAAATTGATTCTCTAAATTCTGTTGGAATGCTGATGAATGTAATTTCCGTGAACCAAAAGACAAGATACAATAATGCAAAAATATGAAATACATCTTTCATTGTTCGTTTAGATGTCCATTGACGGAAAATATAAATTATACACTCAAATTCAATCAATTGATGGAAATTGATTAAAAATTGGTTAGATATATTCATTCTGCCAAGCAGGAATTCAAATGCGACATGGAATATAGTATAGATTAAAAACACAGTAAGTGTTTTTAAAGCTTTACCATTGTTTTTCCAATTCAAAATTCCATACGTAGCCGGTATGAAGTATGAAATTGCTGCAACATGTGCAAATACTGGGATAGTCATTATTTTGTAATAACAGTTGTTTCATCGCAATATGGAGGGCAGGGATAGATTTTCTCAGCAATAGTTCCTGAAGTCATATCCTTTCCCGTACTGTCAACCCCAACAACAATTAATGTTGGCATGCCATCATCCATCTTAGCGTAATAATACCGAATAGCGACGACTCCTTTTTGAGAGAGAATTTTATCGAACACATCGCGCGTAAACATTCCGCCTTTCACTTTCATCTGCATAGCATCTTTTTCAAGATTCTTGATGAATTTTTTTGCGATGTCCATTGGAACTTCGTGGCTGTGTTTTTTTGCAGGCAATAACTGCGCAACAGCGGTTGAAGAA
>CAYXEE010000392.1:0-2719 GCA_964463935.1 uncultured Chitinophagaceae bacterium
ACCGTCATTCCCGCGTGTTTTTAGCGGGAATCTATTGAATGGATGCCCGATTAATGCATTTTCCGAAGGAATCTCCCAAAGGGATCCCTTCGGGACCTTCGGGACGGGCATGACGAACTTACTTTTTTAGGTAATTTTTTTATTTTGCGTAACATCAGTTAGGATTTGAGTTTTTCTATGCTACATCTTCTTGTTTCATTTCTTCCGGCGCTTCGCCGCTATCATCCGGCTGGCTTCCGGAAATGAAAACAAGTTCTTCTTTTTTCTTATTAAGTTTTACTTTAATCACCGAACCTTCTGTGAATTTTCCTTTCAAAATTTCTTCTGCAATTGGATCTTCAACATATTTTTGCAGCGCGCGGCGAAGCGGACGCGCTCCAAACAATTGGTCGTATCCTTTTTCGGCAAGAAATTCTTTTGCTTGTTTTGCAAGCTCGATGCTGATATTCATTGTGCTCATTCGCTTAAACAGATCGCGCACTTGAATATCAATAATCTTCGTAATGTCTTCTTTTGTAAGTTGGTGGAAAACAATTGTATCGTCAATACGATTTAAAAATTCCGGATTAAAGACGCGGCGCATTGCTTCTTCAATCGTATTCTTCATATGTTTATATTTATCATCAACCTGCTCTTCGCCGAATCCGAATCCTTTTGATGCTCTAATATCGCGCGCGCCGATATTGGATGTCATAATCAAAATTGTATTTTTAAAATCAACTTTTCTGCCGAGCGAATCGGTAAGTTGACCGTCATCTAACACTTGCAATAAAATATTGAAAACATCTGGATGCGCTTTTTCAATTTCATCGAGAAGAACCACGGAATACGGTTTGCGGCGGACTTTTTCCGTCAACTGTCCCCCTTCTTCGTATCCAACGTAGCCCGGAGGCGCGCCGACGAGCCGCGAAACGGAAAATTTTTCCATGTATTCGCTCATATCCACGCGAATAAGCGATTCGTCCGAATCGAACAAATATCGCGCGAGCGCTTTTGCCAATTCTGTTTTTCCAACGCCGGTGGGACCAAGAAACACAAACGAGCCGATCGGGCGTTTTGGGTCTTTCAATCCTGCGCGCGTGCGGCGGATTGCTTTCGTCAGTTTTTCAATCGGCTCATCTTGTCCGATGATAACGGATTTTAATGCTTCATCCATCTTCAGTAATTTTTGCGATTCGGATTCAGCAATTCTATTTACCGGAATTCCGGTCATCATTGCCACAACATCGGACATGTGATCTTCGTTGACTTCAAAAACCATTGACTGCGATTTTAATTCCCATTCTCGTTTGGCAATTTCAAGATCGCTGAAGAGTTTCTTTTCAAGATCGCGCAGCCGGGCAGCTTCTTCAAAATTCTGATTTTTTACAACTTGATTTTTTGAAAGTTTAATTTTTTCAATTTCTTCTTCAAGTTTCAAAATTTCCTGCGGTACAACAATATTGGAAAGATGGACTCGAGCGCCGGCTTCATCCAGCACATCAATTGCTTTATCCGGCAGATTTCTATCGGTAATATATCGGTCGCTAAGTTTTACGGCAGATTCGATTGCTTTTTCAGTGTAGCGAACGCCGTGGTGCTGTTCGTATTTTTCTTTTATGTTGGAAAGAATTTGAATTGTATCATCCACGGAAGCCGGATCAACCATAATTTTTTGGAAACGACGATCGAGCGCGCCGTCTTTTTCAATATACTGCCGGTATTCATCCAAAGTTGTTGCGCCGATACATTGCAGTTCGCCGCGCGAAAGCGCGGGTTTAAACATATTTGACGCATCAAGCGAGCCGCTTGCGCCGCCTGCGCCGACTATGGTGTGCAATTCATCAATGAATAAAATTACATCTCTTGCTTTTTCTAATTCATTCATCACCGCCTTCATTCGCTCTTCAAACTGACCGCGGTATTTTGTGCCGGCAACAAGCGCGGCAAGATCGAGCGTAACAACGCGCTTATCGTGAAGAACGCGCGAAACTTTTTTGTTGATGATTCGATTTGCGAGTCCTTCGGCAATGGCAGTTTTTCCAACGCCGGGTTCGCCGATTAGGACGGGATTATTTTTCTTTCTGCGAGAAAGCACTTGGGCGACTCGTTCAATTTCTTTTTCGCGTCCGACAACGGGATCAAGTTTTCCTTCAGCCGCTAGTTTTGTAAGATCGCGTCCGAAATTATCCAGCACCGGAGTTTTAGATTTATCCTGTTTCTTTTCCTGCGCATGAGCGGCGGGCTGCGGCGGAGTGGATGGCTTTCCGCTGATAATGTTATCAAGTTCAGCGCGCACTTTATCGTAATGAA
The DNA here is from genome assembly GCA_964463935.1 of uncultured Chitinophagaceae bacterium. Taxonomy (GTDB): domain Bacteria; phylum Bacteroidota; class Ignavibacteria; order UBA10030; family UBA8401; genus JACFMZ01. The sequence goes on from CAYXEE010000392.1 coordinate 2,293, forward strand.
CATCGAACTTGTGCAGAATTTGAGCGGCAATATTGTCGTCATCGCGTAATAATGAAAGAAGCAAATGCTCTGTTCCAATCACATCGGATTTGTATAATTTAGCTTCGAGATAAGTAATCTTTAAAACTTTTTCCGCCTGTTTGGTGAGCGGAATATTTCCAATCGTTAATGTTCCGCCGCTTGTGCGAACGGTATCTTCAATTTCTTTTTTTAACTTGTAGAGATCGCATCCGAGATTGCGGAGAATTTTTACTGCAATTCCTTCTCCTTCGCGAATGATTCCGAGCAGTAAATGTTCCGTTCCGATATAATCATGACCGAGCCGCAGGGCTTCTTCGCGGCTGAGGCGAATAACATCTTGAACACGGTTCGAAAAATTGCCTTCCATTGAAAGTTCCTAATTGTAAATGTTCGTGTGAATTGTATA
>CAYXEE010000393.1:0-2715 GCA_964463935.1 uncultured Chitinophagaceae bacterium
GCAAGAGCGTTAATGCGAAGAATCATCATTGCGCGAACAACTTCCGGCGGCAATGTATCGCCAGTTCCGGCGGCGTGGCTTTCGATTAAGTTTTTTTGAAGCAATTCAATTTTGTCCGCAGAAATTTTTACATTTGCAAATTCGCCGAATCCTGTTGTAACGCCGTAAATTACTTCATCGCTGCGAATCCATTCTTCAACTAGCGCGCGCGATTTTTGCATTGCTTTTTTTGTAGAAGGAGCGAGAGCGATTTTTTCTCTGAGATTAGTTGCAGCATTATAGAGCTGAGCGATTGACAGCGTGTTGCCGGATAGTTGTAACATAATTTTTCTGTTAAATATGAAACATGAATTATGAATTATGAACTTTGCGCTTCTTGCCTTTTGTTATTGAAGTTAGAATAGCAATAAGCTGACTACATTCATCCTGTAACGATTTGAGCTTTTCAGCAGGTACGATAAATCCTTCAGCAAGTAATTCAAACCAATATAATGATTCTTCAAGCTCTCTTAAACAGATTCCTAGAATGGAGATGAACTCTGCTTCCGATCTTGCCCGATATGCCTCACGAAAATTTGCACCGACAGAAGTTCCTGATCGTAATACTTGTTTTCCAATTACTTGCGCTTCCGTTGATTTTGGTAGAGATGAATATAATTTTATAACACGAAGTGCAAATTGCTTAGTTCTAATTTTTAAATCAATTGGTTCATCTTTCATGTTTTTTATTTCATCTTTTAATGATTCATACCTCATAATTCATCCTTCATCTTTTTGAAGATTCATCCTTCATCTTTTTGAAGATTCATCCTTCATCTTTTTGAAGATTCATCCTTCATCTTTTTGAGATTCATTCTTCATCCTTAAATCGTACATCCTTTATCTTTTATAGGTAAGAACAAAGTTCTCAAGTCCTTCAATAATTTTTGCCGCCGTTTGTTTTCTAAAATTTGGGTCAATCAGTTTCATTTCATCTTCAGGATGAGACATAAAAGCAACTTCGCAAAGAACATTCGGCATTTGTGTAAATCCGCTGAGAGAAAAATTAAACGATCCGGTTACGCCCCATTCTGCAAGTCCCAGCGAGAGAAGTTTTTCGTACATAATATCTGCCAGCGGTTTAAAACCGGGATAGCGGTAATATGTGCTTGTTCCTTTTACTTGTTCTGCGTCTGAACTTTCGCCGATTGAATTATTGTGAATACTAACAAACAACTGCGCGTTGGAATTTATAACAATATCCGCGCGATTGGTCATTGTAACATTAGAATCCGTTTCGCGCGTCATTACCGTGCGAATTCCTTTTTCGCGCAATTGCTGATTCAATTCTTTTGCAATTGCAAGATTAATATCTTTTTCAATAGAGCCGGTTGCGCCAAGCGCGCCCTGACTTCCAATTCCGTGTCCTGCATCTATTGCAATTGTAAGATTTGCCAGCGGTTTTGTCGTATCGGCAACAATGGGAGCGCGGCGGATTTTTATTTTCATTGTGCTGCCGTCGTACGAAATATCGTGTCCCCAATGCTGTTTATGTGATAAATAAATTGTTACTTGGTAATGATCCGTTGCAACTTGCGAAGATTTTACCTGCTGAATTCCTGCAGCGGAAGAAAGATAATGCGTAATCCAATTTGTATTTGAAGTAGCCGCAAAAATATTTACAACAAGAGCCGTCGGATTTGTTAATTGTTCGCTTGTGTACGGAACTTTTTGTCCGAGAGAGACGGAAACAATATCCACAGAATCATTTCCTGCTGCAGAAATTGTTCCTGAAAGCGTTCGCGGAAGAAATGCAATCGGCGGAAGAAACTGCGCGTATTCAACAGGAAGCCACGCATTCATAGATTCGGATAATCGTACGCGATATTGATCTCCCACTTTGCCGGTAACAATAACGCGAATTCCGGGAGAGATGAATCCTAATTTTGCGCCGCCAAGCCGGTCATCGCCGAGTCCGAAATTTAAGAAAGGACGTTTGCCTGTAATTTCTGCAACGCGCGGAAGCGAATCGTTGATAATAGAAAATTTTCCTTTTGAAAATGCTTTCTCGCTGCTGAAAAAATTCTTTTTAATTCGGAAACGAACCGGAACATCAACGCATTTATCTTCCGCGCGAATTTTGTACGAGCCGATATAAATTCCTTCAATGCCGCCGGTAAATTTCGGATCGAGTTCGCGCATTGGAATTCCCGATTCAACGCCGTCAATATCAAACACCGGCTGTTCGCCGGGACTTCCTTTCATCCGCACTTCAAGAACGTCGCCGCTTGTCAGCCACATATCTTCGCTCGGTTGTGAAATAGATTCAATGGTAATTGGATCTTTCGGCGAAGTTTTTGCTCCTTCCGGTCTGTTAATAATTAGATTGCGAACAAGAGAATCTCCGTTTGCTGAGCGGACAAGAATTTTTATGTTGTTTGTTCCAACATTAACGTTTGCCATGCCGACAAATGCGCCGCTGGCGTACACTTTTACTTCTTTATCGTTAATAAACGCGCGCGCGTTCGGAGTTGTGCAGGCGGAAATTCTATGCCGCGAAGCGCCGTATTTAATTGTATCGCTTCCCGGAAGAACTAAGCGGAGAAATAGAGAATCTTTATTTTGCGCTTGCAAGAATAATGAAAAGAAAAATGAAAGAAGTATAATTTTTTTCACGTAAGACTCCAATTTATTTTTTGGTACAGAGTGTATAGAGGAATGAAATTATTTTTTGAG
>CAYXEE010000394.1:0-2701 GCA_964463935.1 uncultured Chitinophagaceae bacterium
GTCATCCTTCTGCCGACACGAACCCGCCTGAGGCGGGGAAGTGTTCTCCCGAAGGAATACCTTCGGTACTTCGGAAAGGCATCTCCCTAAGGGATCCCTTCGGGACCTTCGGGAGACTCATCCTTAAAAAACAAAGGATTTGCTCAGGATGACCTTTGGTTTTGTGCCGAGTCGAAGCATTTTTTTGATTTTGCGTAACTTCCGTAAGTAATGAGAAATTTGTCTGAATTATTATCTGTTTGGAATATAGATGATTCAGTATAAATTGGCAAATTGGAATAGAGTCTATTTTTTAGTATTTTGAGTGGCAATTTTTCATTATTCAATAAGGAGTTTTAGCAGTGGAAGTTACTATAAATACCGTAAATGACGTAGAACGCGAAATGGAAATAAATGTACCGGTTGAAGAATTACAGCCGCATTTTGACGAAGCGTACAAAAAAGCAGTACCAAATCTTGAAATTAAAGGATTTCGCAAAGGAAAAGTTCCGCTTCCGATGGTTAAAAAGTTGTTCGGCGCATCAATAGAATATCAAACTATTGAAGATTTAACAAATGATTTATTTCGCAAAGAATCTGAAGCGCGAAAAATAAATCCTATCGGCACGCCGATAATTGTTAAGTTAGATTTTAAACCGGGTTTGCCGCTTTCGTTCAAAATTAAATACGAAGTAAAACCGGAATTTGAATTGAAAGACCTTTCGGGAATTGAAATTGAAAAATTTGTTCACGCCGCTACGGATGAAGAAGTAAATAAAGAAATTGAACGCCTGCAGCAGATTAACGCAGCATTTGAAGAAGCGCAAAAAGTTGAAGGCGAAGATTTTGTTGTAACGGCAGATTTAATTGATTATGACGAACAAGGAAATCTTCTTGAAAAATCGAAACGTGAAAATATGCGCATTACACTGCTCGATAATTCTGCCGAAAATGAAATTAAAGAAGCATTACAAGGTGTATCAGTCGGCGATGTGAAAGAAGTAAAGTTTGAGCATCAGCACGGCGACCATTCGCATAAAATTCATTTGCAGATTTCCGTTAAAAAAGTTGAACGCGCAATTCTTCCCGCAATGGACGATGAACTTGCAAAAAAAGCAAGCAATGGAAAGTTTCAAACTGCTGCCGAACTGTGCGACAATATTAAAAAAGATTTGGAAGATTTTTGGAAAGACCGAAGCGCTCGCAGATTTGAAAACGATTTGCTTGAAGCCGTTGTAAAGCAGTACGATTTTACTGTTCCCAATGCAGTTATCAACAATCTTCTCGATACGTACGTTGAAGAAGTAAAAAATCAGCAGCCCGGAAGAATACTGCCGAAAAATTTCAACGAAAAAAAGTACCGCGAATCGTACAAAAACATCGCTTCGTGGCAGGGCAAATGGCTGTTAATTAAAGAAGCAATGACTGAAAAAGAAAATATTACCATCACCGATGCTGATATTGCACAAACAGCAGAAACCGAAGCGGCAAAACTGGGCATTGATAAAGAGCGGTTAGTCGGCTACTACAAATCATCCGAGCAGGCAACGGAACGGATTAAATACGATCGCTTGTTAGATGTTATTAAGCGCGCGGTAAAAGTAAAAGAAACCGTAACGGACGATTACAGTAAGTTTGATGTGCAATAATTTTGTTTTATTTTCGTCTTCGATGAAGAAAACAAATTTTAACAGAAAGGATTACTATGATTCACGTTCCAACAGTACAGAAAAAACCGTACGAATTATATAATCAGCTTGTACCAATGGTTGTTGAACAAACATCGCGCGGCGAACGAGCGTACGATATTTTTTCACGATTATTAAAAGAGCGCATCGTTTTTATCGGCACCGCAATTGACGATTATGTTGCAAGTCTTGCCGTTGCGCAGCTATTGCATCTTGAAGCAGAAGACCCGGAAAAAGATATTCACATGTATATCAATTCCCCCGGCGGTTCCGTTACTGCAGGGTTAGCAATTTACGATACAATGCAATTCATCCGCCCGCAAGTTGCAACAATTTGCATTGGAATGGCGGCGAGTATGGGAGCAATTCTTCTTCTTGCAGGAGAAAAAGGAAAGCGGCAGGCGCTTCCCAATTCGCGCATTATGATTCATCAGCCGTGGGGCGGCGTTCAAGGAACTGCTTCGGATATCAGCATTCAAGCCGAAGAAATTCTAAAAACAAAAAAACGATTGAATGAAATTATTGCTTCGCACGCAGGCAAAGATGTTTCAGAAATTGAAAAAGATACTGACCGCGACAATTATATGTCCGCAGAAGCGGCGCGCGAATACGGTTTAATTGATAAAGTATTGATTAAACGCACTGACGTAAAAAAATAAGTTGACTACAAGATAATTTTTTCTGACTATTGTGATAGAAAAGATTATTAAGAGAAAGTAATGAGCAAACAGCGAAACGACGAAAAAGTACGATGTTCTTTTTGCGGCAGAAGACCGGAAGAAGTTACAAGCATTATTGCAGGTCCCGATGTGTATATCTGCGATATGTGCGTTTCTACTTCAATGGATATTATCCGCAGTAATATTTCCAATTCCAAACGTAAACCGATACGAGCAAAAGGATTGTTAACGCCTTCGCAGATAAAATCTGCGCTGGATGAATATGTTATCGGTCAGGATACTGCAAAAAAATCTCTCGCAGTCGCAGTGTATAATCACTACAAAAGAATTGAAAGAAACGGCTCCATAGACGGG
>CAYXEE010000395.1:0-2690 GCA_964463935.1 uncultured Chitinophagaceae bacterium
TATTGAGCCGTCGTAACCAATTCTATCAAAATCATGATTTTCAACAAAAGTGGAATAATCAAAACCGGAAATTCCCGCGCCGCCAAGTCCTGCGTTATCAAGATTGCGCATATCAAATCCGCCGGAAGTGTTGTTGCACATTTCCTTTAATGTGTAGCGAAGCGGAAAATCGAACATTGATACATTTGCGCCGTTCTGATTTTTTGCAACATTCAGCCAATTTCCAATATCCGCAATGTTGCTCCAATATTCTGCTACAGCGTAGCCGTTTCCGTTTGCTCCTTTTAAAAATGCAGCCATAAACGCCGGGTCAATCGGTTTTACTGCGTCAATTCTAAAACCATCGAAACCGAGAACGTTGCGTAAATATTTTCCCCAGGCAATTAAACTATCTTTTACGCTTTGTTTGTTGTGATCAAGCCATTCGCCGAAACGAAAGATTGGATCGGTTTCCACAAATTTCGGATCAACAAAACAATGTTCGGAATTCGGATAAAATTCTGCGGGAGTTTTTTTGAATCTTCCCGAACCGTTGGGATAATTAAAAATTAGAAATGCAGAATCGGCTACAATTTTATTTCCATTATTTATTGGAATGCATTGATACGCCGCTTTTTGTTCGCCTCCCATCATGTGGCGCATAACAGCATCCGCATACACTTCAATTCCAACAGAGTGAAAAGTTTTTATCGCAGAAACAAGTTCTTCGCGGCTTCCAAATCGAGTTTCGCGCGAAGCTTTTTGAAAATATTCTCCAAAATCATAATGATCGTACGGATCGTAGCCCATTGAAAATCCGCCGCCCGCGCCTTTTACCGGAGAAGGAAACCAAATTCCGCTGAATCCTGCAGAAGCAAGTCGCGGCGCAAGTTTAGAAAGCGAATCGTACCAAATTCCATCGGGTGGAGAGTTCCAATAAAATCCTTGCATAAATACATCGGACTTTGGCGAGAGAGTTGGATTTTCTTGCGAAAATATTTTTGGTTGTATAATTACTATTAGAATAAGCAGTAAATTTTTAGTTTTCATTTTTGAAACTCATTTTTTTGGAAGCGGTTTTCGTACTGCAAAGTAACAATCTCTTAGATTGTTGTCAAGGCGCAAAGATTGCTTCTAATAACGGTTTTTTCTATTTTCATTGAAGAATGAAACAAACGGCTGTGAAAATTTCGCTTCAACGTCTTCTTGTTCTTCATTCCGATTACATTAATGAACTTCACAATAGAACGCCCGAAACGCGCGGAACGTATGAGCGTTCGCTTCGAGAGTTTTTACGCTGGATTCAAACAGAACCGAATTTTGTTTTTTCACAATCGGATGTTGAACAGTATAAACGGTATTTGGAAAATAAACGGAAATTTTCCAACGCATCGCTTATGACGTATATGACTTCGCTACGGCAATTTTGCAATTTTTTAATTACAAAAGGATTGTTGACCGAAAACCCGGCGAAGCACGTGAAAGCAGGAAAATTTCAGCCGCAGCACACACGAAAAACTTTAACGCCGCAGCAGATTACGCTTTTGTTGCAAACAATAGAACGTTCCGATGAACGCGGCTTTCGAGATTTTGCAATTATTAAAACAATGGTCGGATGCGGGCTTTCTGAAATTGAATTGATTAGAGCAAATGTCGGCGATGTTTCATTGCAGCGGAACAAAATGCAAATTGTTGTTCAAGGAAAAGGGAAAAAGAAAAAAGATAGCGTTGTAATTTTTCCTCCCGATGTGCGCGATGCGATGAAGGCGTATCTTGTTTATCGCTCAAACGCCGATGAAAATGATCCTCTCTTTATGAGCGCAGGAAACCGCACGCGCGGCGCAAGAATGACTTCGCGCGGAATTCGAGAACGTATCAATATGTATCTTGAAAAAGCCGGAATTAAAAACGGCGAAGCGCGAAAAATTACAGCATTTTCTTTGCGTCATTCGGCAATTAAAATGATGATTGAAAAAGGGGCGGGCATAGAAGAAATTCAAAAACGATTTAGAATAGAACGATTGACAACTGCAAAACGATATTTACCTGAAAGTGTAAATAAAGAAATAACTATAAGCAACCAGCGAGGCGACTGATGATGATACTGCATGGCACATATGATAATGGAAAAGTAATATTTGAAGATAAAATACTTCCAAAAATAAAAGCGAAAGTACGGATTGAAATTTTGGACGAAAAGAAAATGGAAAATAAAACAGAGCTTGGAAAATATTTACTCGGTGGATTTTATGACGAGAAAAATATAAGAGACATTGCTTATGAATAAGCAAATTGTTGTTGATACAAATGTTCTTATTTATGCCATTGACGCTCAATCAAAATATTTTTTTGATGCAAGAAATATCCTCAATAGAAGCAGCGATATTTTTATTACATTAAAATCTATTTCGGAATTTTATTCTGTTCTTTCTAAAAATACTAATTTTGATTACGCTCATATTGAAGTTGAAGTAGAAAAAATATTGATTTCATTTCAAATATTACTTCCAAGTGAAGAATCATTCGCAATTTTTCGCAATTTAGTTTCCAAATATAAACCGAGAGGCAATAGAGTTTATGATTTTGAGATAATTTCCATTGCACTTTCGCATAATATAAATACAATCGCAACTTTTAATAAATCAGATTTTCAATCAATAACTGAAGTTACGCAAAATAAAAAAATGCTTCGACTCGGCACAAAAAATTAA
>CAYXEE010000396.1:0-2647 GCA_964463935.1 uncultured Chitinophagaceae bacterium
ATTATCGGCGGAACGGGAATTTATACTAATTCGCAGTCAATGGGTTTTTCGTTTACCGATATTACAACGCAAACCGGTTTACGAAGATCGGGGAGAGGAGGAATATTTTTTTCAACGACGAATAAGAATTTTACAGATTTTCTTTCTCTTGAAGAATCGGCGCAAAATATATTCTACAAAAATGCGGAAGGCGTTCGTTTTGCAGAAGCAAATGACGATGTAAACTTAGTAAATGTTCCGCGCGATGCAAAAATTGCTGCAATCGGCGATGTTAATAACGACGGGGAAATTGATATTTTACAAATTTCCGATCACGAACAGTTCAAAATGTATTTTGGAACTATTACCGGCAGTTTTCGCGATGCAACAGAATTCTCTCAGCTGAAGTTTTCAGAAATAAATCCGATTCTCAATAATTCTGCAAAATTTATAGATTTAGAGAATGACGGCGATTTAGATTTATATCTTTCCAACGCAGATTTACCGGATCAAATTTTTGCTAACAATGGAACGGGACGCTTTACAAATATTTCTGATAAAATAAATATAAAAAAAGAGACTAAGCATTCTTCCTACGGCGCAACGTTCAGCGATTTTAATAATGATGGCTTTGTAGATGCGTTCATTCCATATTATGTAAGCGTACATAATAAATTTTTTGATTTATATCTTAACAATGGCGATGGAACATTTTACCTGCAGAATGATTCTTCATTTTATTCTACTGTAGATTTTTCCCCTACAACTGCAATAGCGGCAGATTTTAATAATGATGGGAATACGGACATATTTATTTTCTGCCAGCAAAAATATCCGCCGATGGTACTGCTTAATGATGGTAATGCTCATTTTAAAAATGCAGCGCATACCGCCGGATTTACTTCGCCGATTCTTCATCCTGAGCCGCTTAACGGAACAATCGGCGCCGCCGATGTGAACAACGATGGTTGGATAGATATTTTTGCAAGCTCAAAATTATTTCTCAACAGTCCGAACAGTTTTTTACAGAAGTTTCCGAGCGCGCGGGAATTCAATTTGTCGGCACGCCGAGCTTTGCCGATGTTGATAATGACGGCGATATGGATTTGTTTATCGGCAGTTCGCGCGGCGCGCTTGGGAAAGGAGACCGCTCGGAACTTTTACGAAACAATTGCGACAACAATAATTTTATTAAAATTCGAGTTGCAGGAGATAAAAGCAATCGGCTGGCAATCGGCGCAAAAGTATTGCTGTATGCAAACGATACTTTGGAGCAAATACGCGAAGTGGGACTTGGAAGCAATCCGATGGTAAACCAGAATATTACAGAAGTGCATTTCGGCGCAGGCAGAAAAACAAAGTATTCCGCAAAAGTAATTTTTCCTTCAGGAAAAATTATCGAAGAAAAAAATATTGAAAAAGGAAGAATAATAAATATTTATGAATCAGAAATTGTTTTGCATTTTGGAATTCTTGCGCTAAAATCAATGCAGCGAACATTGCTGCTGCTGAATTGGCGGATTGAAATTCCTAAATTTATTTTTATTGTACTGTTATTTTTTGCAGCGCATTCGGCTTCAAAAAAACCTGGGTGCTCTGAAATTCTTCTTTCAAAAATATTTATTACCGGTTATAGCATACTCTACATAATTTTACTTCAATTATTTATTACGTTGGATGCGGCGCAATCGCTGCTGTTTACTTTAGTAATTCAAACAACGGTAAGCGCCGCGGCATTGTTTACTGCAAACGCAGTTATTGCACATCGGAATGCCAAGTATATTTCTCATTACAAAATTCTTGAACTGCTCGGCACAGGCGGAATGGGAAAAGTCTATAAAGCAATGGATACAAATACAAAATCTATTGTAGCGCTGAAAATTCTTAATTCTGAATTATTGAAAGATGTTGAAAATCGAAAACGGCTTTCAGCGGAAGGACATTTGCTTTCCTCATTCAACCACAAGAATATTGTGAAAGTATTTGAAGTTGGAGAGAGTCATTTGCAGGGATTTATTGCAATGGAATTTCTTTCCGGCGGAACGCTGCGGGAATATTTGGAAAAAAATTTTCCTCTTGCGCTGCCGGAAATACAAAATTTTGTAATTCAAATTTGCTGCGGACTTTCAGAAGTACATAACAATGGAATTGTTCATCGCGATTTGAAAACCGGAAATATAATGCTTGATGAAAATAAAATAGTTCGCATAATGGATTTTGGTCTTTCAAAATCACCATTGGTAACAACAATGACAACGCTCGGCACAGTGCTTGGCACGCTCGGTTATGTAGCGCCGGAACAAGTAACAAGTACGAATGTTGATCGTCGAACGGACATTTTTTCTCTCGGCGTAATTATGTATGAATTATTGACAAAAGAATTACCTTTTAAAGGTGAAAATGAAATTGCTCTTATTCATTCAATCTTTAATGTTGCGCCTCCAAATCCGAGCGAATTGCGTTCTGAAATTCCAACGCTCTGGGATGAAATTGTGATGAAATGCTTGGCAAAAGATATGAACGGGCGATTTGTTTCTGCCGATGATGTTAAGGATGCAATTCTGCGTTCATAGACAAGTCTGGACAAATTTGCATTTGAATTGCAAATTTGTCCAACAAATATTATTTTCCTTTATGATTAAAAGAATACTTTCAGAAAAAATAACGG
>CAYXEE010000397.1:0-2643 GCA_964463935.1 uncultured Chitinophagaceae bacterium
ACTCAACAAAGTTTGTTAAAATTCCCCAATAAATTCCCTCACCATCGCAATAATCGCACAATTGTTCAACAAATGTTTTTTTTGCATACCGTTCATCTAAAGATTTTTGGGGTTCTTTTGATTCAATGACAAATATAGTACCGCCGCCGCTTCCAAGAAGAAGAATGTCTGGTTTTTTTCCCGTCATAACTTCTTGAGGTTCGTTAATAATCCAAGAAGACGGCGACCACCCCAGTATTTTCAACAATTCCAAAGTATATGAAGATTGAACATGTTCTTCAGATCTATTGATTGCATTATGCTCAATGAAGTTTTGAGCAACGGTTTTAATTCTCATTATATCTGCTTTGTGTAGCGACATTATAGGTTCACTTAAATTTTTTTACACTAATAATTTTTCCACAATCTGTAACGCCGTAACGCCGTCCGCTTCCGCATTAAAATTCGGAATAATGCGATGACGAAGAACCGAAACAGCAACGGCGCGAACATCGTCAATATCCGGCGTATATTTTCCGTGAAGTATTGCTCGCGTTTTTGCGCCGAGAATTAAATATTGCGAAGCGCGCGGTCCGGCTCCCCACGTTAACCAATCTTTTATAAATTGCGGCGCTAGAGCATCTTTCGGTCGCGTTTTTGCAACAAGCTGAACGGCGTATTCTACAACGGAATCTGCAACTGGCACGCGGCGAACCAAATCCTGAAAATCAATTATATCGTCTGCGCTCAGCGTGTGTTTTAATTTCGGCGCATACAAACTTGTTGTAGATTTTACGATTTGCAATTCCTGTTCAAACGACGGATACTCAAGCCAGAGATTAAACATAAAACGGTCTAACTGCGCTTCGGGAAGCGGATATGTTCCTTCCTGCTCAATCGGATTTTGTGTGGCGAGAACAAAAAACGGTTCGTCAAGCGTGTACGTTTTTCCGCCGGCTGTTACTTTGTGTTCCTGCATTGCTTCTAACAGCGCAGCTTGAGTTTTTGGCGGAGTTCTATTTATTTCATCGGCAAGTACAATATTTGCAAAAACGGGACCTTGCACGAATTTAAATATTTTTTCGCCGCTCTTTTTGTCTTCTTCTATAATTTCCGTTCCGGTAATATCGCTAGGCATTAAATCCGGCGTAAACTGAATGCGGTTAAATTTCAAATCCAGCACATCGGAAACAGTTTTGATAAGAAGCGTCTTTGCAAGTCCCGGTACGCCGACAAGCAAACAATGTCCGCGAGAAAGGAGAGAGATAAACAACTGCTCTATAATTGCATCCTGCCCGATAATGACTTTTGCAATTTCCTCCCGCATCTGCACGAACGATTTGTTTAATTGCTGTACCGCTTCAACATCGGAGCGTTTTGTTTTTACCTGTTCCGGCGTTTCAAAATTTTGCGTTTCTTCTTTTCCAATTCGTTTAGCCACAATATTCCCTTTGTTTAATGCATTCAAAAATGATTGAAATCAATTAGCAGAAAGTTGTTTTAAAATGCAAGAAGGGAAAAGCGGAAAGATGTTTATGCGGACGCCTGTCCGCACAACAATCGAATCGATTTAACGTTTTAACAATCGCAAACTGTTGGCAATAACAATCAGCGTAACGCCGTCATCGGCAAAGATTGCCATCCAGAGCGTTGCAATTCCCATCGAAGCAAGCAGCAGAAAAAGAGCTTTAGTCGCCAGAGAAATAAAAATATTTTGTTTTAAGATGGAAACGGCATTTTTACTCAACCGTAATAATTCGGGAATTTTTTCAATATTATCATCCATTAAAACAATGTCGGCATGCTCTATTGCCGTATCAGTTCCGGTTTTTCCCATGGCAATTCCCACGCTGGCTGCGGTAAGCGCCGGAGCGTCGTTAATTCCATCGCCAACCATTGCAACATTTTTGAATTGCTCTTTTAATTTTTTTATTAAAGCAGTTTTGTCATCGGGAAGTAGATTTCCGTATGCCTCCGTAATTCCCGTCTGCTTGGCTGTCTGTTCAACGACCGCCGCGTTGTCGCCGGAAAGAATTACAGTGTGTTCGATTCCCGATTTTTTTATTTCTCGAAGAGCTGAAGAAGAATTTTTTTTCACCGCGTCCGCAGCGGCGATGATGCCCAGAATATTTTTTTCGGAAGAAATAATTATTGTGGATTTCCCCAGAATCTCCAACTCGTGCAAAATTTTTTCAACTTCGGAAGTAATCAATTCTTTTTCTTTTGCTGCGGATTTGCTGCCGATAAAATATTTTTTTCCTTCAATTGTTATTTCAATTCCTTTTCCGGGATGTGCGGAAAAATTTGCGGCTGAATTTGTACTTTGAATTTCAAATTCTTTCGCTTTGGCAAGAACCGCTTCTGCCAGCGGATGCTCTGAATGCTGTTCGCCAAGCGCCGCGACAGTTAGAATTTCTTTTTCACTTATTCCATTAAGAGAAATAATATCTGTAATAACAGGCGTACCGTGCGTCAGCGTACCGGTTTTATCAAATGCAACTGCGGAAACCTTTGCAAGTTCTTCAAGAATTTTTCCTCCTTTAATTAAAATTCCTTTTCTTGTTGCCGCAGTCAGCGCGCTGACGATTGTTACCGGCGTTGAAACAACAAGCGCGCAAGGACAAGCAATAACCAGAAGAACAAGCGCTCGGTAAAACCATTCGC
>CAYXEE010000398.1:0-2619 GCA_964463935.1 uncultured Chitinophagaceae bacterium
AGTTTGTCGTGACAAAAGCAGATATTGTTGATATTATTGCTTCAGGAACCGGATTAACCAAAGTTGAAACCGAGGCTGTTGTTGATGGGTTTATTCAAACTGTAATCGCTTCGCTTCGAGATGGAAAAAATATAGAAATTCGCGGGTTCGGAAGTTTTAAAGTAAAAAAACGAAAAGGAAGAATCGCTCGCAATCCTCGCACCGGAGAGCAAGTTCCGGTAGACGACCATTATGTGCCGATTTTCAAAGTTTCTAAAGAATTAAAATCAGTTGTGAATGAAAATTTAAAGAAGACTCTTGGGTGATTATGACAGATGATGTAAAGTGCGGCAAATGCGGAAGCAGCAACAGCGCAGATGCAAAGTTTTGTTTTTCGTGCGGCGGTAAATTACAGATTGGAGTTCCTGAAACAAAAGTAATTTGTTCTGCATGCGGTATTGTTAATAACGCTTTATCTGTAGTTTGTAGCGGCTGCGGCAGCGTTCTTGTTGAAGAAAAAAAAGATATTCAAGAGGCGCAAGCAGAACAAGAAAAAAAATCTTCCCCGAATAAATCAAATCTTCGTCCGGCAATTATTCTGTTTGCCGGCATATCGCTGTTTATAGTTGCGTATGAATATCTTACGGTTCCTATTCCGGAAATAGTGAAGGGAACTCTATCGCAGCAATCAGAAATGCCGCAAGACCACAACCATACAGACAGCGGAATATTGCAAAAAATAAATGAACTTGAAGCGGCTTTAAGCGCCAACCCGACGAACAAAGAAATGTTGTTGGAATTTGCGAATCGGCTGCAAGATGCGCGCTTATTTCCGCGCGCAATTGAAGCGTACAAACAATATTTACAGCTCAATAAATCTGATGGCGATGCGCGCGTAGATATGGGAATTTGTTATTTTGAAAGTGGAAACGTAGAACAAGCAATTCGTGAAATTGAATCTGTAATAAACTCTTCGCCCAAACACCAGATGGCGATGTTTAATCTCGGTATTATCTATCTAAATACAAGCGATCTAAAAAAATCAAACGAGTGGTTTATCAAGTGCGTTGAAGTCAACCCTTCAACTGAAATAGCTCAGCGTGCTAAACAAATCCTCACTCAACATAAACCGAACTGAAAGGAGGTCGTCTATGCCGAGCGGAAAAAAACGCAAACGCCACAAAATGGCGACGCATAAACGCAAAAAACGTCTGCGTAAGAATCGTCATAAGAAAAGAGTACGATAAATAATGCTGCCCATTCAACGGCTTGAATGGGCAGTTTGTATTTAAAAAAAATGATTATTGATTTTTGAGAATTTTTTCTTCACTTTTCGTGAAGAACTAAACTAATTGGTACAAACACAAACTTAAACTTTGAGGTTGTTATGGCAAATGATAATGATGAAGGAATGAAAAAAGGATTTCTAATCGGATTTCTTGCCGGCGGCGTTATTGGCGCAGTAATAGCGTTGTTATATGCTCCGAAACCCGGGAAAGAATTACGAGCCGACTTAAAAAATAGAGCCGGTGAAGTTATGGATAATGCTGAAGAATATGTCAGCGCCGCAAAAAATAAAGCGGTTGAGATAATCAACGAAGGGAAGAAAAAATCCGAAACGTTGATTTCCGAAGCAAAAAAACGCGCTGAATCGCTGCTTGGCGATGCGGAAAAAATTTTAACTGAAGTGAAATCGCGCGGCGGTGAAACTTCAAAAACAAACGACAAAGCTCGTTCATAAAAAGGAATTGACTCGTGGAAACTCTCTTAGTTATTGCACAAATTGTTGTACTTTTTTCTCTTGCTGGCGTAGCTGTTTACGCTATACTTGTACTTATTAAAACGCGCGATGTTCTCAGTCAAGTGGAAGTGAATTTAAAAGAAGTTGCAACACGAGTTGTTCCCGTGTTAGAAAATTTAGAAGTTATTACTTCCCGTTTACGCGGAATCATCGAAAACTTTGATGACCAGCTTGCTCTCTTGCAGCATTCCGTTGAAACAATTAGAGGTGTGGCGGAGAATGTCGCAAATTTTCAGCGTCGCATTCAAGATGCCATTGAAGGTCCTGTATTGGAAGTAATGAGTACGATAGGCGGTATGATTCGCGGTATTACTTCGATATTCACTCGATTCCGAGGTTCATCAGAATAATTTTCCGCTGTAACGTCGGTCGTAAATTCGATCAGATAAATACATTTCACTAATTCCGGCGATTGGCATGCTGCCCGCCTTCGGTGCGCCGTATCGTCTTTACTTTTGACGCTTGCTAAGGAGTATTATTTTGAGCCAGAATAATCAACATAAAGAATACACTACCCCGAATATCCGCACCATTGCGCTTATCGGACACGGTGGAGCAGGAAAAACATCTTTTTCAGAATCAGCGTTGTTTACCACAGGCGCAACAACGCGGCTTGGAAAAGTTGAAGAAGGAAACACCGTTTCCGATTATCATCACGACGAAATTGAACGAAAAATTTCCATTAACACATCGCTCTTAACTGTAAATGTCGGCGAAACAAAAATAAATATTTTAGATACGCCCGGCTATACAGATTTTACCGGAGAAGTTAAAGCATCGTTAGCTGTTTGTGAAAATGCCGTACTGCTTGTAAAAGCATTTGAAGGCGTTGAAGTTGG
>CAYXEE010000399.1:0-2592 GCA_964463935.1 uncultured Chitinophagaceae bacterium
CTGCGCGCTGGTATTTTGCAAGCCGGTAGTTTGATCTACCGTAAACGCGCGGCGGTAACTTGAATTGTACGCGTGATCTATACTAACGCGCGTAGCAAAATTTTTAAATAGCGCAAGCTGTTCTAATCCATCCCACCGCAGATTGTAATTTACGCGCGGAAGAAGCTCGCCAAAAATTTTCTTAAAGATCGGAAGTGTTTCCATTCCTTCTTCAAATGCTTGAGAAAGTTTATCCGCGGGCGTTCTTTTATCCGCAGTATTTTGCGCAAGCGCATTATATTTTTTCCCAACATCTTCAATGCCGCTTCTGAAAATAGAAAAAATTGCGGTCGGCGGTAATGTAAAGAAGGAACGCTCAATTGCGCCGCTTGTAGAAATACTCTTTACTCCAACTCTGCCAAACGCATCGGTTGTATCAGATTTTGTTTTTGAATAATCCCATCCGAGATTCCAATTTAAATCAATCTTTGCCCCTGCCCACAAATCACGGCTTGTTCGCAGCGTAAGTTTATTGTTTTGCGTAAAAGCATCGGTCATATTATATGCCAATGGAGCGCGAATTTGTTTGTCTGCATCGGTGTTAAATTTTACAAACGGAAATTTATTTTGCCATTCTACGCCGGTAATATTTGCGCCGGGAACTGAAACAAGTCCAAGTTGGTACGAGCGCGTTGGACCAAAATCTCTATCGCCGTTTTGTACGAACGGAATTCTGCCAAAAAGATTTGCAAATCCCGGACGCCCCGGAACGCCGCTGTTTTGCGCGCTGTTTGTTTGTGTTAAACTGATATTGATTTTATCATAATCCAACAGCGGAGTTTTTATTAACGCGCGCGCAATTTCAATTAGACCGTCTTTTCCAAGACCTGTTTTTTTTGCCGCAGAAGTATCAACTGCCGGAATATTCTGCTTTTCTTCATTTGGTACTTGTTGATTTTTTTGTTCTTCATCATCGTCGTCTCTATTCGCGCGGCCTCGAGCGGGAGCCGGCAATTGCTGCGCCGGAGTTTGGGTTGATGCAGAACGCGCCGGCCACCACGTTTCCACAAATTGTTTTAAACTAATATCGGTACCAATTCCTATGCTGTTCCCCCAACCGGTTGAAATTCCAAGACTTCCCTGCTGTAAATTATTCTGCCATCGGTAACTGACTTGGTAGCGAGCAGAAAGCGTAATATATTTATTCAAATCAAAAAGTGTCGGAACGCGCGGTTTTGTATTTAAACTAAACGATTGATTGTATGAATTATCGCGTCCGAAATTAAGAACCTGCCCTTTCATAAACATTTGACCAAGAATTTCAGCAAAATCCCGCTGTCTTTCGCCGCGAGCAAGTTCTAAGTGCACCATTGCGCTTGAAATATCAACAGAATAATCGCCGGATAAATTGAGATAACCGTTTTCTGTTAATTTCCAGCCGAATGCCATTCCTCGCGATGCCGAAAGTCCGCGCACCGTAGGATTTTCTTTTTCTTGGTTGCGGAATTTTTCATTCGCACGCGAACGCACCATTGAAAAGCGCGTTGTAATATTTGTAATCGGAATATAGTAAAGCTGAGTATTCTTCATTTCGCCGAGAAGCGGAATTCCTTCAAAGAAAATAAACGGCTGAAAATAATTATCCGCTGCAAATTGATACGAATACCCAAGATTTGCATTCCACTGCCAAGAGGTTCTAAATTGCGTTTGCGGCGAACGCTGAAACGACGAAGTATAACTGAATCCGTATGTAATTCTGTTAAAGAAGTCTCTAACAATCCAAGTATCCAAAGGAACAAAAATTCGGAACGACGGCATTGAATAGGTATCGGTAATGGAAATTGTTTGAACTTCCGTTACAATTTGATCCGGCGTTGTGTTTACAATTTTTTCTAATTGCTTTCTCGCTTCTACTAATTTTTTATATTGCGCGCTGTCTGCCGGCGTTGTAATTACAAAATTTGCAATTTGTTGATTCAGCAATTCCAACTGCCGCCGCTTTTCCGGTAAAATATCGCGCTGTAAATCTGCCGCTTTTGTTACAAGAATATCCGAACTTGGCAAGTACAGCGGATTGGAAACATTTTCGCTGTGAACATACGTAAAGGGAAGAGATGTTCCGCTCCATTCTTGCGGTAATAATTTTTCTAATGCTAAGCTTGATTGTAAACTCCAGCTTTTATTTGTTTGACGGCTGCCGCTTCGTTCTTCTAAACGATGAAAAAATGGATCGGTAACAGAATACGAAAATGAGACCGCGCCGATATCGGCAAGTTTAATGTTTGTGCTTACGCTGTATGCCCAGCCCGGCGTATCATCAACATCGGCAAGACGCAATTCGTTAAACAATACTTGACCGGAAATTACCGCATCGCCGGTTGCAGCAGGATTTTCAATTCCTAAAGAAATGTACGAAATACTGCGCAGCGATGGATTTCCTAAAATACTGTACGTTGCGCTGTCCGGTCCGTTAGGAACGACTCGCGTAACAACGGCAGTGGAAGAATCTCTTCCTTGTTTAATTGAAGTCAAATCGGCAAACACAATCCGCACATCATTGCGCGGGTCCCATCCCGGATACACCGGCGCGCGATATTCGTAATAATTTAAACT
>CAYXEE010000400.1:0-2590 GCA_964463935.1 uncultured Chitinophagaceae bacterium
TGCCGGACATTCAAAAATTTCTAACGGATTATCGGACTGATCCCACACCCATTTTGCCTCAAATGAATAAATCGGATTTACTCCTTTGGGAAGCGAATCAAATTTTATTTCTACAATTGGAAGAACGCGCACATCGCCCCCATTGCCGAGCATTGCCACGGTAAATTCTCTGCCGGAAAGAAAATCTTCTACCAGCACCGGTTGATTGTACGTGTTCAAAACATTTTCAACCTGCGCAAATAATTCTTCCGATGTATGAACAAGCGATGCGTTAAAAATTCCTTTGCTTGAACCTTCAAAAAGAGGTTTCACCATAGCCGGAAGTTCAATAGAATTATTTTGCAAGTCTGAAATAGAATTGATGACAGAAAATTTCGGCGTAGGAATGTTGTAATAAGAAAGAATCTCTTTGGCGCGCGACTTATCAAGACAAATTGCAAGCGTCAACGGATCGGAACCTGTGTACGGAAGATTCAACATTTCAAAAATTGCAGGCATCTGCGCTTCACGCGATGCGCCGTAACGACCTTCTGCAATATTAAAAATAATTTCCGGACGCGAACGCTTCAATTTTTCAAACGCTTCATCGTTAGCTTCAATCAGTTCAACGTTGTGATACAATGAAAGCGCATCGCGGACAGCATGAATTGTTTCAATTGTGTCCCACTCAGCAAAATCATCAACGCTTGTTTGTTGTGATTGTTGTGGTAGAGGCGAAGTGTGCGAAGCCGCATTGCGACTGGAAGGTTGGGAATCACTTTCAGCAATTACCGATTCTTCTTTCTTCACGTTGTAGACGAGTGCTACTTCCATTCAGAAGCGTACCAAAAATATTTTTGGCGACCTTTCGTGTGTTGTTATAGTGTCAGTGAACAAAATTTGCGCGCAAATACTGATACAAATATACAAAACTATAAAAAGTAGTCAAGCGAAAAGTGAAATTTTGGCAGGAGTAAAAAAAATTTAATTTTTAGCGCATAAAAAGTTTTTTCAAGATTTTTTTGTTAAAGTTTTCAAAAAAAAATTTTTTTATCCAACACGCACGTACGAAAGTAAATTCTTAAAAACATTTTCAAATTGTATACGAATAATTTTATTTTCGCTTCGCGCAAGATCAGGATCGCGATCTACAAGAGCAAACGCTTCTTCGCGCGCTGCAAAAAGAATTTCCGTATCGGTTACAATATTTGCTACGCGAAATTCCGGTACGCCGCTCTGTCTCGTTCCGAAATATTCTCCCGCGCCTCGTAACTGCAAATCTACTTCTGCAATTTTAAATCCGTTGTTAGTTTCAACCATTGTTTTCAATCGTAGTGCGGTTGCATGTACTTCCGCGCGCGCCTTTGCTCTATCGGCAGAAGTCATTACCATTCGCTTTGTGTAATTGCTGTCCGAAAGTAAAATGCAGTACGATTGCTCTGCTCCTCTTCCTACTCTGCCGCGCAATTGATGTAATTGTGAAAGTCCGAATCGTTCCGCATTTTCAATAATCATTATCGCCGCATTCGGAACATCGATGCCGACTTCAATAACAGTTGTTGCAACAAGTATTTGAATTTCATTTCGAATAAACTTTTGCATCAATTCATCTTTTTCATCCGATGAAAGTCTGCCATGTAATAAACCGATTTTAAATTCCGGGAAAATTTTTTCACTCAGATATTCATATTCAACCGAAGCCGCTTTTAAATCTATTTTTTCCGATTCTTCAATAAGAGGATACACAACATACGCCTGCCTTCCTTTGGTAATTTCGGAGCGAACAAATTCCAGAACTTTGTTTTTTTCTTTTTCTGTTCGCACGGCAGTACGTATCTCTTTCCTGTTCTTCGGCAGTTCGTCAATTATAGAAACATCTAAATCGCCATACACGGTAAGAGCAAGCGTTCGCGGAATCGGCGTTGCGGTCATTACCAGCACATCCGGATTTTGTTTTCCTTTTTCACGCAGTTGCGCGCGCTGAGCTACGCCGAAACGATGCTGCTCATCAATAACTGCAAGTCCGAGATGCGCAAATTTAACATGCTCTTGAATTATTGCATGCGTACCGATAATAATATGCGCCGTTCCTCTGCGAATATCTTCCAGCACGTCTTCGCGTAATTTTTTTCTTTGTCCGCCGACAAGCAGACGAATATTTATCGGCAGTTCGCCCAGAAATCGCTTTATACTTCGCCAATGCTGCTCAGCAAGAATTTCAGTCGGCGCCATAAGCGCGGCTTGAAATCCGTTATCAATGGCGGTTAACATTGCAAACAATGCAACAATTGTTTTTCCGCTGCCCACATCTCCCTGCAATAAACGGTTCATCGGTACGTTTTTTTGCATATCGTTAAGAATTTCTTTTATCACACGCTCTTGCGCAAAGGTAAGTTCAAACGGCAATGTTTGGCGAAGTTTTTCTGCCAGCTTACTTTGTGTAGAAAAAGAAATTCCTTTCAATTCTCCTTTTAATTCTTTTTTACGGAACGCCATAAGTAATTGAAAATAAAATAATTCGTTAAATTTCAAGCGAGCAAGCGCGGCATCTCTTTCTTGATACGATTTTGGGAAATGAATCATTGCGTACGCATTTGCTAAATCCAGCAAA
>CAYXEE010000401.1:0-2589 GCA_964463935.1 uncultured Chitinophagaceae bacterium
AAAAGGGACGGTCGGGCAACTCCAAAGGAGCGCGTTGCGCCGTCCCTACAATTTTTTTCTTTGCTACTTTGCGTCTGGCGTGAGAAGTTTTTACAAACATATCGTCCCTATGGGACTTAACTATACGCTTGGAAGTTTTTTACAAACATTCCGCTCCTAACGGAGCGACATGGTGAAGGTAAGACGGAGTAAGCATAAGATGAGTAAGATTGAGTCCATCTGAAAAATTCTAAGATTGAGTCCATCTGTAATATGAACGTGAAATTACTCAATCCATTTTTCAATCGGTTGTGAAATAAATTGTTCAATCGAAATTCCATCGGCGCCGACAAGCAGAACGCGGTAAGGAGAAAAATATTTTCTAAACTGCTCGATTCCCGCTAAATTTTCTTTTGCGCGTCCGCTTTTTACTTCAAGCGCGATAATTTTTTTGCCGGATTGAATGACAAAATCGGTTTCAAACGCGCCTTCGCGCCAATAAAATATTTTTATCGGCATTCCGAACGCAGAGTTTACCAAATATGCGCCGACTGCGGTTTCTGCCAAACGACCCCACACATCGCGCTCTTTCAAAATATCTTCCGGCTGCAATTGCAATTGCGATGAAAGCAGCGCGGTATTAAGCGCAAGTAATTTGGGACTGGACGCTCGCTGACGAATTTGCGCGGGAGAATATTTTTCAAGCCCCGCTACCATTCCTGCGCCGGAAAGCAGTTTCAAATAATGCGCAAGCGTTGTTGTATTTCCTGCATCTTGAAGCTGACCTGTTAATTTTTGATACGAAACAATTTGACACGAATATGAACACGCAAGATGAAATAATTGCCTCAGCAGAGCGGGCTTATCTACGCGCGTGGTTAATAAAATATCGCGGGAAACGGTTGTTTCAATTAGCGAATCGTTGATATACTGTTTCCATCTGCTAACATCGCCGCGCAGCGATGCCGCGCCGGGATAACCGCCGTAAAAAAGGTAATCATTAAATGTAAAATGAAACGCCGAATTCATTTCGGCAAACGACCAATGTGGAATGTATAGTATTTCAAAGCGTCCGGCGAGACTTTCCGTTAATCCTTGTTGAAGCAGAAGCGGAGACGAACCGAGCAAAACAACATACAGAGGAATTTTTTTTCGCGTATCGGCATCCCACAATTTTTTTACCGTTTCGGACCATTGCGGAATTTTTTGAATTTCATCTAACACAAGCAGGACTTTGTTTTTTTTACTTGTTGAAAGCAAAGTTCTTGCAGTTTCCCATTGCTGCTCAATCCACGCCGCGCCCCGCAGCGCCGGCTCATCCGCCGAAACATAGTGCGCTGGTATATTTGTTTTTTCTATGGTTTGAAGCGCAACGGTTGTTTTCCCCGCTTGACGCGGACCGGATAAAACTTGTATAAATTTTCTCGGTTCTTTCAGCCGCTTGTGCAGCGTTAGTACGTAATTGCGTTGAAATTCTTCATTCATATTTTACTCGTTTTGTTGAGATAATTTACTCAATTGAATGAGTAAATGCAAGCGCTTGCGGGACTGTCAAGAGACTTCGAGGGAGCTTTGCTGTTTCGCGTGAATTTTTTGCTAACAGGTCGTCCCGATGGGACTTTACTTTATGCTTGGAAGTTTTTTACAAATATTTCGCTCCTAACGGAGCTTTATGTTCTTTGTGCAAGTTTAGTTACAAATAGTTCGTCCCTTACGGGACTGTAATGCAACCATTCCAATTTGACGAGCTGGTGGAGATAAGATAGAGTCCATTTAGTTGAAAGATTATTTTTAGACTTGACAGGTTTTAAAAACCTGTCAAGTCTTGTGTTAATAATTTAGCGTCTTAGAGGTGGACTCCATCTTACAGATTATTTAAAACAATAATGCCGCGACTGCGAGCCGCGGCATTATATTATTTGCTATGTGAAAATAATTATTTCAGCAATGTCATTCTCTTTACTACGCGATTGTTCGCTGTCTGCAATACATACAAATACATTCCGCTGGAAAGTCCGCTGGCGTTAAATTGTACATTATATGTTTGTCCCGATTGTGCTACGCCTTCAAACAATGTTGCTACTTCTTTTCCGGCTACATCGTACACTTTAACTGTTGCGTGCATTGTTTGCGGCACTGTAAAGTTTATTGTTGTTGCCGGATTAAACGGATTCGGATAATTCTGTCCGAGCGTAAAGTTTTCTGCAACTTGCGAAATCACTACTTCTACCACGCTGCTATACGAAAAATTTCCGCTTCTATCAACCTGTTTTAAGCGATAGCCGACTGAGCCGACTGCATTGACTGCATCGCTGTAACGATATTCTTTCGGTGTGGATGATGTTCCTGCTCCTTCTACAAATCCGACTTTGCTCCATTGGCTTCCAATGCGGCGTTCTACTTCAAAGCCCGCGTTGTTTGTTTCGGTTGCAGTTTTCCAAGTCAATTCTACACTCGTTCCTTTGCTTACTGCGGTAAAGGATGTGAGTTCGACGGGAAGCGGGGTGTTTGCTTCATCGGCTCCCATATATGGAAATGTTCCATGACGAGAATCGTTATCAATATCAACATCGTATGGTGAGCCAAGTGGAGTTCCTTTAAGATTTTCAT
>CAYXEE010000402.1:0-2588 GCA_964463935.1 uncultured Chitinophagaceae bacterium
ATCTGCGCCGGCATCAATAGCTTTGTGAAATGCGGCGGCGGAATTTTCCGGCGCAACGGCGGAATATCCGCGATGCGCAATAACAATCGGTTCGGTAAAATTTTCTGCAAAAAGTTGATTTTTTTTTAACATCACAAAATATTTTACAGCACATGAAGCAGACGGCGCGTTATATCTTCAATCTCGCCGATTCCGTCAATATTTATAAAGTGGTTGGTTGTCATATAATAATTTTTTACCGGCGCAGTAGAAAGATTGTACACTTCCAATCGTTTTTTAACTGTTTCCGGTTTATCGCTGATAAATTATTCCGCCGCATTTAAAACATTTATCGCCGGCTTTAAATTTATCAATGCTGTAATTGTAAATTTTTCCGCATTCTACGCAGAGCGATCTGTCTGTTAATCGTTCAACAATAATTTTTTCATCAACGTCAAAATTAATTACTTTGTAAGTATCGAAATGATGTTTTTTTAAGATGACATCCATTGCTTCCGCCTGCGGTACTGTGCGCGGAAAGCCGTCGAGAATAAATCCGTTTTTGCATCGGTCGGAAGAAAGCAGCTCATCAACTAAACCGATCATTACATCGTCGGGAACAAGATTTCCATGATCCATAAATTCTTTTGCCTTTAATCCGAGCGGCGTCTGTTCTTTAATTGCTTCCCGAAGAATATCGCCGGTTGAAATGTGAGGAATGTGATAAATGTGAGAGAGAATTTTTGCTTGCGTTCCTTTGCCGACGCCGGGCGCGCCAAATAAGATAATTTCCATGAATTTGTAACTGGTTTCGTGTGATTAAAAAATAAAGCAGAGATTATTCTGTAACTGCTTCGTGAGTTAGTTTATTGTTTACAGCAAGCTGTCCGCACGCAGCATCAATATCAACGCCGGCGCTGTGGCGTACAAACGCCATTACATTCTGCTCGCGCAATTTTTCCCAAAAACGATTTATTCCATCCCGCGTTGCGCCGCGAAGCGTTGCGGATATTCCCTGTGGATTCACAAATGCTATTGAATGAAAGGGAATAAGGTTAACTCTGCATTCCAGCCGGCGCGCAGTTTTTGCTAACGTAAGAGCGTCTTGTTCGCCGTCGTTTACGCCTTCAAACACAATATATTCCAGCATAATGCGCTTGTTGGTCTTTTTTTGATAATATTCCATAGCGTCGATAATTTCTGCAACAGAAAATTTTTTATTGATTGGCATTAGTTCTGTACGAACGACATCGCGCAGCGAATGAAGCGATAATGCAAGTTTTACATTCTTTTGTTCGTCAGCCATTCTGCGGATAAAATTTGCATAGCCGGCAGTTGAAATTGTAATTCTTCTCGGGCTAATTCCAATTCCCGTTTGGTCGGAAATAATATCTACCCCCTTCATTACATTTTCATAATTCAACAACGGTTCACCCATTCCCATAAATACAATATTGGTTACCGGACGTTCGCTGAATTTTTCCGCCGTAAAAATTTGCGTAAGTATTTCGCTTGCAGTAAGATTTCGAATAAATCCCATGCTTGCTGTTGCACAAAATTTACAATCTAAAGGACAGCCAACCTGCGTTGAAACGCAAATTGTTAATCGTTCTTCAACATCCACGGCGCTTTTGCGGGGGGGAATAAGTACGGTTTCAATTCTTTTTCCATCGGAAAGTTCAAACAAAAATTTTTTCGTACCATCCAATGCAGAAGTTTGGAGAGAAACGATGGAGAATTTTTCTATGCATGCGCATTCAGAAAGTTTATTACGAAGCGCGGCTGAGAGATTTGTCATTTCATCAAAGGAAACAGCGCGAAATTTGTACAGCCATTGATAGATTTGCGCCGCGCGATATTTCGGCTCATCAATGGAAGCGACAAATTCTTCCAATTCCGTTAATGTTTTTCCGCGAAGATTTAATTTTTCCATTTCTAAAATAAAATAGCCAAATTAACTTCCGTTTGCAAGAATAGGCGCGCATCAAATAAATTTCCTGCTCTGTGTTTGCTTCATTAGAAAATTTCTAAAAGGTTTTTTGAATTTAGCAAAAAGCTGATTATATTTATTTAACAAAAGGGGGGAGCAACTAATGAGGTTTTTCATGCGTCTAATCCTTACTCTTTTTATTTTTTCTTTCTTGCAGTTTAGTTATTCTCAAAACCAGCAGCAGCAAAATAACGCACCCCAAGAAGTTTCTACTGCCAACCTTGATGACAAAATTACTAATTTTTTAGATATGGAATTTGTATTAGTTCGTCCTGCGCTTTTTATGATGGGATCGGATGAAGCAGATTGTAACGGTAAGCCCGCGCATAGAGTAAGGATTACTAAGCCGTATTATATTGGAAAATATGAAGTTACTCAAAAGCAGTGGACCGATATGATGGGAAATAATCCGAGTAACTTCAAAGGAAATAATCGTCCCGTTGAAATGGTAAGCTGGTTTGATGCAAACGATTTTATTAAAAAGTTAAATGAAAAAGAGGGAAAGAATATCTATCGCCTTCCAACTGAAGCCGAGTGGGAATTTGCCGCACGTGGAGGAAAATTGGGTATCGGAGATAATCATTTGTTTTCCGGCAGCAACAATGTTTCAAATGTTGCA
>CAYXEE010000403.1:0-1049 GCA_964463935.1 uncultured Chitinophagaceae bacterium
ACGCGACGTTACGGAAAAGATTAAGCAAAAAACCGCAGGCGCGGCAAGTTTCATTGCAAAGCCGACAATTGTAATCATCGCATCCGTAAAAGCATCAAGCCACATCAGCATTGCTTTTCGTTTTTCTTCTTGAATTTTTGTCAGAGACGCTCCGAGCAATAATGAAAAAACAATCAGCGGAATCATTTGCATTTCGATGATCGCCTTGGTAATGTTGCGCGGAATAAACATATCTAAAATCTGATTTACTACCGGAAGCGTTCCTTTCGGCACAACGGTTGTCGTCTTGGATTGAATTTCACTTGTCTGCGACGCGTACGATTGCATTAACGCATCGCGCGCAGAAGAATCGAAACCTTTCCCCGGCGCAAAAATTTCAAGCAAAAAAATTCCAAGCGTTGCGGCAAATGCCGAAGTTATAAGAAAAAATATCAGCGTACGTCCGCCGATTTTTCCGAGTTTTGTTAAATCTCCCAGTCCTGCAACGCCGGAAGCAAGCGATGCAAACACAAGCGGAACAACAACAATAAACAGAAGCCGAAGAAAAATTTGGCCGATTGGATGAAGTATTGTATCAATAACAAGATTTAAAACAGATTGCGCTTCGTCGTTTCCGGCAGCGAGCAAATTTGCGCTTATTCCGAACAGTGCGCCCGCTGCAAGCGCAATCATTATTTTCCATGTATTATTGTGCGAAGAACTCATTATTTATTCTCGTGTTTCATTATCATTAAATGCGATGTGCAGGTTGCAACTAATTTTCCTTTGGAATTTACTCCTTCCGCGGAGATATTCATTGTTGATTTACCGCGGATAACAACTTTTGCTGTAATCGTCAATTCATCGCCGTAAAAAATCGGACGAATATAATTCGTGTGCATATCTAAACTAACGCAGGTTGTGTGCGCGGCTAAGTAACTAAGCGGACCAATAACATTATCAAACGCAGCGGTAATGAATCCGCCCTGCATAGATTTAATGGGATTAAGATATTCATTCAGCACAGGAAAAGAGACTTTCAACATTGAGCGCGATACGTAATCGCGGTA
>CAYXEE010000403.1:1059-2587 GCA_964463935.1 uncultured Chitinophagaceae bacterium
CTGCATAAACGTAAAACATTCGGGCGGAAGTTTTGCATCGGGAAATTGTTCTGCAAGTTTTTCAAGTTCGGAGTTTACTATTTCAGTAGTAGTCATATACAATTGCAATTTTCAAATTTCAATTTTTATTTCTTATTGTTTCTCGCAGCGGTAATTTTAGATGCAGAAATAATTTTAGTAATTTGGTCGCTAAAGACCATTGAAACTTTTTTTTCGGCAGTGATTCTACCATCTTTATAACTCTTAGCGCCATCTGCTTTGTTCTATTTTTCATTTCAGTTTCGTTCATTGCAATCCTAATCGAAATTTGAAAATTGACATTTGAAATTTGAATCTTAAACTAAAAAACCGCCGTTGTTCATTATCATCTGTTCATCAAACCATACCGTTGGAGATTTCACGAGTCCATCCAAATGGCTGGCAACGCGAACGGTTCCGCCCATAGATTTATTATCGCCGAATGCAATATGAATTGTTCCCATTACTTTTTCATCTTCAATAATTTTTCCGGTAATAATCGCTTTGTCATTTGTTCCAATTCCGAATTCTGCAACGTTGTAAGCATCTTTTCCGTGCGGCTCAAGAAGTTTTTTTAAAGTTTCTGCTTCTTCACCGCCTGAAATTTCTGCCGCATAGCCGTCTTTTACAATTATTGTTATCGGCGTTTTTACAATTCCAACGCCTGCCATTGAACCATCTACAACTACAACGCCATTCGATTGATGTTCGAGCGGCGCAAGATACGCTTCTCCTGTGGGAAGATTTCCTGATTGTCCTTTTTCATGAAACAAACCTGAACTTGCATGCGCCGTTCTTCCTTTTATCGGCATTAAAATATCTGTGCCGGCGGGCGAAGTTACGCGAATAACAGAAGTTTTTTCCATCATCGTACAGAGCGCGTACGTGCGTTTTGCAATAGCGTGATAGTCTGCATTCATACAGCGAATCATAATTTCTTCCGTAACGCCCGGAAGCGTTGCAATGCGAACGCCGAGCGCGCTTGCGCTGCGACGCGCATCTGTATGCGTCAGCGATTTTGATGTTGGGCAAAAAACTACATCAAACAATTTCATCAGTTCGGCAACTTCAGCCGGCGGTTCTTCGCCGTTGGATTTGCGCGGAAGAATTTCTACAAGAAGAACTTCGTTGCCAAAATCTTTTGCCGCCTGCCAGAGCGCATAGCCGAGCGCGCGAAGCGGTTCATCTGTTACAACAAGAATTTTTTCATTCTGTTTTGTCCCCATGCAATCTCGAATTGCAATTTGGGAAGCGGAGAGTAACTCGTTTGAGATTTTCATAGAAGTAAAGAGATAAATAGTAAATGTAAGATGAAATAGTCAGCGTAGTTTTTTTCTGTATCTAATTAATCCGCTTAACAAAGCATCAACTGAATCAATTTGCTTTTGTATTTTTTCTACATCGCCTTTTTCAATAAATTTTAATCGAAGAACAATTTCTAATTGCGTATCTAATTCACTTAACGAAGCGCGCGCAATTACAAAAAACTGTAACGCATCTTTTACGCCTT
>CAYXEE010000404.1:0-2584 GCA_964463935.1 uncultured Chitinophagaceae bacterium
CCCAAAGGGATTCCTTAGGAACGGGCATGACGTTTTTCTTGTTTTGCGTAACTTCTGTTATTAACGATGCAACGCAACGGCTCGCACGCAGATAAAAGAAGCGCTATCAATGGGAATTGTGTACACAATTATCTAATTTTTTGCAGACCGTAAAAATTTCTACTTCCAAAGTTCACGGAAATGTAGTATTATTAGGTAATTATAGTTTTATTGAGAGGGCAATGAATACCGCAAAAAATTTGCACACATTTCACATTCCCGTTATGGGAATCGGCTTTACCGTTGATACGCCGGTAAAAGTTGCGCAGTATGGAATTACATCCGTTATTTCGCTTGTGGACGATATTCTTGTAGAAAAATTACGAGAAATGTACAGCAAAAAATTAAATCTGCCGTACAATCAAATTACGGATAAAGACGAAGATCACCGCGCGCGCCGCATCACCGAATATTTGAATCTTGTCGACAACATGGTTCACGATAAATTTGAATCGTTAAAGCGTTCGTTTGAAGAAACAAGCGGAGAATTTCATAAATATATGGAGATGCTTCCGAATTTTTCCGAACTGCGGCAAAAATTTCAAGAGTTTGTTCAGCACAATACTGTGAAAGAAGATATTCGCAAATGGATTGATGCTCACCTAAATCCCGGAAGCATTGATGTGAATATTATGACGAAGTTAGACAAAGATAATTACCGCGGCGATGAAAAACTTCCTCAAGAATTTAATGATGCGCATGCCGCTCTTCGCGGCTACGCTAACAGCACGCTCCGTTCTTCCATAGTATTTTCCGCAGGAATGAATCCGCGCTTGTACGGTTACATTGAAAAGTTTAACGATTTTTATCCCGATGAAAACGGATATATTAAAAAGAAAATTATTTTAAAAGTGAGCGACTATCGCTCGGCTATCATTCAAGGAAAATTTCTCGCAAAAAAAGGATTGTGGGTTTCCGAATATCGTATCGAATCCGGTTTGAACTGCGGCGGACACGCATTTGCAACAGATGGATATTTGATGGGTCCGATTCTGGAAGAATTCCGCATTCACCGCGAAACATTGCGCCAAACAACGCACGAACTTGTTGCTGAAGCATTAAAAGCAAAAAATCGTCCCGTTCCCGCTTCGCCGCTTCCGATAAAAATTACCGCGCAAGGCGGGGTTGGCACAGCAGAAGAACATAATTTTTTGCTGGAACATTACGGACTCGATTCTGTGGGATGGGGTTCTCCGTTCCTGCTTGTTCCCGAAGCAACAAATGTTGATGACCACACGCGCGAACTTCTTTGCAAAGCAGAAGAAGAAGATTTGTATCTCAGTAACATTTCTCCGCTCGGCGTTCCGTTCAACAGTCTGCGCGGCAACACAAAAGATATTGAAAAACAAGAATTGATTGATAAAGGAAGACCGGGAAGTTCATGCCCAAAAAAATACATTCAACTCAATACGGAATTCGGCGAACGGGCAATCTGCCGAGCGTCGCGCCAGTACCAAAATCTGCGCATCAATGCGCTTGATGAAAAAGGATTAGGCGAAGAAGAACGCAAAAAAGAATTCGATGCCATTGTAGATAAATCGTGCATCTGTGTCGGACTCGGAACTTCAGCGCTTATTGTAAATAATTTAAGCACGCGCGTTGAAGGACCGGGAGTTTCTGTCTGCCCCGGACCAAACATTGCATACTTTACAAAAGTTGTTTCGCTGAAAGAAATGATAAATCACATTTACGGCAGAACATCGCTTGTAAACGAAGAATCCCGCCCGCACATGTTTGTAAAAGAATTACAATTGTATGTTGATTATTTAAAAACGAAGATTAAAGAATCCGAAGCGCCCCTTTCCGAAAAACAATTAAAATATTTCCGCGAGTTTGAAAAAAATCTTCACGAAGGAATTCAATATTACAAACAATTGTATTCCGATTTTGAAAAGAAAATTGCCGTAACAAAACAAAATATTTTACACGAATTGGAAATAATTCGTCTGGAACTGGAAAGCATGGCGCTTGCTGCGGTATAACATAGAACGGAGATAACACAGAAAAAATCAAGAAAAATTCTTAAAGAGATTTGTATTATGTGTAAAGTTGAATTTCAAAATAATCCGCAAATTTTTACGACTGGCTCTTTTCTTAAACCAGTGAAAATTATTGATGACAACGGAAAAGAATTTTGGGTTTGGTATGTTTCTGAATTTATAGATGACACTTATAAGGATGGTTTACCTTATAACCCCCAAGAGCATGCAACCAATTATGATAAATTAGTTTTAGAAATGAAATAAATATTGTTTTAATCATGTTAATAACTGAAGTTACGCAAACCGTGGAATCTACAAATTCCACGGTTTGCGTAACTTCAGTTAATAAAAATAATTTTTAAAAAATCTGCATCAAGTCTATATAATTTTGAACTTACAAACTAAAACGCCATTTCAATAGAAATGGCGTTTTGGTTTTCTCTGCGGTTAAAAAACTTTACTGCCGCTGCATTGTCGAGTAATCCAACTGCGTTCCCCACAAACTGTGCGGAATTAAAAAAACAAAAAATGTAATAATCGAAGCGGCAATAATCCAGCGCGCG
>CAYXEE010000405.1:0-2563 GCA_964463935.1 uncultured Chitinophagaceae bacterium
CAGTTTTGATAATACCGTTACTGCAATAAAAGAACGTTGCAGCCGCGACGCTGTGGTAGTCGCCTTTCCTGTAAATACGGGAGTTGCGTTTGATGCAATTGTAGATATTGTGAAAATGAAACTGCTTCGCTTCAAACAACACTCCAACGGAAAATATACCGAAGAACAAATTCCCGCCGAACTTCAAGATAAAGCCGCTCAACTTCACGAAGAACTCATCGAAAAAATTGCAGAATCCGATGAAGCATTGCTTGATAAATTTTTCTCCAATGGTACGCTGAACGATGAAGAATTACGCGCCGGCTTACATGCAGGATTAGTTGAACATAAAGTCTATCCTATTTTTGCTTCGTCTTCTACGTTGAATGTCGGCGTTAGTAATATATTAGATTTTGTCGCTGCATATTGTCCTGCGCCGCATGAAAAAGGAAAAGTGAATGCAATTAACGTTGGAACAAAAAATGTTGTCGAAGTTCCGATTGATGATGCAGGACAGCCGTCGCTGTTTGTTTTTAAAACAGTTTCCGAAGCGCATGTCGGCGAATTATCATTCTTCAAAGTTTATTCGGGTACTGTAAACGGCGGAATTGATTTGGTGAACGAATCGAACAACAAAGTTGAACGACTCGGTTCAATTTTTGTTATGAATGGCAGAGAACGAAAAGAAGTTGCAAAACTTCACGCCGGAGATTTAGGCGCAGTTGTAAAATTAAAAGATACTCATACAAATAATACGCTTTCTACAAAAGGACTGCCCGTTACGTATCAACCGATTGTATTTCCTGAACCTGTTATTAGCGCGGCAATTGTTCCTAAACATAAAGGGGAAGAAGATAAAATAGGTTCCGGCTTACACACTCTCCACGAAGAAGACCCGACATTTTTATATAAAGTTGATTCTGAAATTAAACAAACCGTAATTTTTGGTCAAGGCGAACTGCATCTTGCAATTGTTGTAAAACGATTAAAAGAAAAATTCGGCGTTGATGTTGATTTAATTGAACCAAGAATCCCTTACCGCGAAACTATTAAAGGTTTGGCGGCAGATGCAGAATTTAAACACAAGAAACAATCCGGCGGTCGCGGACAGTACGGACATGTTCATTTGAAGATTCAGCCGAAACAGCGCGGAGATGGATTTGAATTTGAAGATGCAATCGTCGGCGGAGTTGTTCCGGGAAGATTTGTTCCTGCTGTTGAAAAAGGGGTAATTGAGGCAATGGAAAACGGCGTTATTGCCGGATACCGCGTAATAGATGTGATGGTTACTTTATTTGATGGTTCTTACCACGATGTTGATTCAGACGAAATGTCCTTTAAGATTGCGGCTTCGCAGGCATTTAAAAAAGGATTTAAGGAAGCGCGTCCAATTCTTCTTGAACCAATTTATGATGTAGAAGTTGTTGTTCCCGAAGAGTATATGGGCGACGTGATGGGCGATCTTTCCAGCCGCAGAGGAAAAATTTCTGGAATGGACAGCGATGGCTCGCATCAAATAATAAAAGCGCAAGTGCCATTAAAGGAATTATATCGCTATTCAACAACACTTCGTTCTATGACGCAAGGACGGGGAATACATCATCAAAAATTCTCGCATTATGATGAAGTTCCGCGCGATGTTATGGACAAAATTGTTGCGGAGTATGAAAAATTAAAACATGGCGAAGAGTAATTGCACAAAGAATGTGCAACATTAATACTTCAAAAGAAATATGAACGCCGAGAACAGCTTAACCCAGCGAACAGGATATAATATTCTTGCGCGAGTTGTCTCGGCGTTATCTTTTTTATTTGTTCATGGTTACGCTTCGCGAAAATTAGGCGCTGAACATTTTGGCGAGGCGCAGTATGTATTATGGGCGGTGCAAACAGTTTGGATTTTTTCTAATTTTGGATTACCGCATTTTTGCTATAGATTTTTTCCTATAAAGAAAATTATCCCCCAGCGTTTTATCGTTTCGAAATATTTTTTTTTATTTTTTTTAGTACAAACTGCTGCTGGCAGTATAGTTTCGTATTTTTTAATAAATAAATTTGAATTGTTGTATGTAATTCTTTTTGTGCTTCTTTCAGTTTTTTGGATTCTTCAAGTTGTACTAGAATCATCTTTCCAATTGCGTCTCCATTTTCAATTGTTAGCGGGAAGTTCCATTTTTGTGGTAATTGTCGCTGTTCCGGTAATTAATATTTTCGGAAAAACCGGTTATGTTATTTTGTTTGTAATACAAGCGCTTTTGTATTCTCTTTTTGCGCTGTTACTTCAAGAGAAAAATTTCGAGAAACAAAACCGAGAAAATTATTTTACGGTTACAACTGAAATTGCGAAGTTTACATTGTATTCATGGAGCAATGCAATAATTGCCATGCTCGTTTGGCAGCGCGTTGAAATATATTTTATCCAAAAGTATTTAGGAGCAATGTATACAGGGCTGTATTCTGCTATACTAATTTTTGTTGGAATTATCATACAACTTTTCACCGTGTTGTTTTCACAATTTCGTTCTTATTATGCCGATATTTCAAAAAATTACATTGTATTGTCGCAGGAGCATGTTTTTTATTT
>CAYXEE010000406.1:0-2560 GCA_964463935.1 uncultured Chitinophagaceae bacterium
AAAATAGAAACCCTTCGAGAGTTAATTTTGCTAAAGTACAGACTTTCAAAAAAATTAGCATTCACCAAGGGAAACTCTCGAAGGGCTGTTACTTTTAAGCTTCTATTACTTAAATTGAATGTTTATTTTTCCACTTCACAAATTTATGTAATATCTCTTGCGGATCGTACACGTACCATCCGTATCCTGTTCTTCGTTCTCGGCTCACTTCTGCTAACGAGTAAACTGGCTTGCCATCTCTGTTGCTAAAGAGAGGAACTTGAGTCGGAATTTCATACAGCCGCGCCCAAATTGGCGGCGCATTATTTTTTTGCACTACAACTTTATCAACTGAAGTCTTATGATATTGAAAATTCGTCGGTTCGCTTTGAACAGTTTCAACAACAATTCCTTCTATTTTTACTTTTTTAAACCAGCGCACTGCGCTTACAATTGAATTCTTTACTTCATTTGACGGTTTCTTTATTTTCATCAACAATTCTACAATCTCAGAACTCTCTTTGCTGGCAAGCGAAGCCGGTTCAAATTTTCTCGCATCGCGCGGAAGAAAATCTAAATTATCATGCTGCTGTCCCCACGCCGTGAGCGTATCGTTAATTGTTATTTGACATTTCAAAATACACGCTATTCCTTTTTCAAACGCCCGTTTAATTTTGTTCCTGCGCTCTGTATCAATAAAGGAATATATTTTATTATTTTGCACAATATCTAAAAAAATCTCCATCACACCGCCCATCGCGCCGTCATTAAATGTAATATACTTTCTATAGCCGCTGGTATCGGGATAAAATTGCGGAAAGCCGCCATTGGGATACTGCATAGAAAGCAGATAATCAATTCCATTTAAACATCCTTCTTTATATCTCGTATCCTTTGTTTTGTTGTATGCAAACGCAAGATATTCTATTTGCGAATGCGTCGCTCCGTTATCAATGGTCATTAATCGAATATCATTTTTTGAATTAAAAAGTATTTTTTTTTGTTCTTCGGAGAGTACTGCCTGCATATCGTAATTTTTCATCCATCCGCCGTTAGCGCGCTGAAAGAGCAAAATATTATCGGCAATACTTGCAATATCGTCATTAGAATATTTTTTCTGATTTCCCGATGGAAATATTATTTTCTCAACTTCATCGCTTATATCGTACCAATGGCGGGCGCTGTCAGAAAATTTTTCATAGTTAAATGGTTGCGCGCATGCGGTAAAAAAGAAAATAAAAGAAAAGTAGATGATGTTTTTATTTTTCATATTTTTTTATTACTAGATACTTTAAAACTGTTTCGCCCGTATTGCGAATTCCGTGTTCGCTGTTCGGCGGACAGTAAAAACTTGTATATTGTCCGCCGGTTGTTCGTCTGCCGTCAAGATAAAATTCCGCCGTTCCTTCTAAGACGAAAAAGAATTCATCTTCGTTGTGTCTGTGCGGCGGATGCGTTGCTTCGTTCGGTTTCACAACGCTCATTTTTAAGGTGCGACCATCAAGAAAATTTTTATCGGCAAACCAGTATTGATAGCCGGCTTTAGTTGATTCAATTTTTGCCGGATTAAATGAATTTACGCAGTTATCAATGGTATATTCCTTCTTTTTATCTTGCGCTGAAAGAAATGATACTGCGTATAAAAATATTACAATAAATGTACGCATTATCGAAGCTCCGTTTTTGCAATTACATCCATATCGCTGAATTCTTGATTTTCTCCTCCCATTGCCCATACAAACGCATAATTGCTTGTCCCCGCGCCGCAATGTATTGACCAGCTCGGTGAAATTACCGCCTGTCCGTTGTGCAGCAATAGATTTCTGCTTTGTACCGGCTCTCCCATAAAATGAAAAACAACAGAATCTTTTTTCATTCCGAAGTACATATAAATTTCCGAGCGGCGAATGTGCGTATGTGCCGGCATTGTATTCCACACACTACCGTCGTTTAATTCAGTCATACCCATTACAAGCTGGCAGCTTTTAATTCCGTTCAGGTGAATGTACTTGTAAATCGTCCGAACATTTGCATCGCTTTGATTGCCGAGATGCTGCGGCTCTGCATCGGAAAATTTTGCGTACGTCGTAGGATATTCTTTATGAGCCGGATAGCTGACGATATAAAATTGAGCGGGCATTTCAATTGAATCGCTTTTAAACACAATTTCTTTTGAACCTCTGCCGATATATAAAACATCTTTTTGATTCATTTCATAATTTTTTCCATCAACTGAAATAAATCCTTTTCCGCCGATATTGATAATTCCAATCTCGCGCCGTTCACAAAAATATTCCGCCGCCATTTCCTTCTTTGAAGCAAGCAGTTGCAGCGGCCCGGCAGCCGGCGCACATCCGCCGACGATTGCTCTATCGGCATCGGAATAAACTAATGTTATTTTTCCTTCTTCGAATAAATTTTCAATAAGAAAATATTTTCGCAAGTCTTCGGTTGTCATCCTTTTTGCTGCTTCAGGATGAGGTGAATATCGTATTTCCATAATTTTTCTTTCTCTTTATGTAATTACAAACAATTACTGAAATTACGCAAAACAAGAAAAACGTCATGCCCGTCCCGAAGG
>CAYXEE010000407.1:0-2555 GCA_964463935.1 uncultured Chitinophagaceae bacterium
AAATTAATTGATGAAGTAAAAAATGTTACTGTCGGCAATCCGCAGAATGAGGCGACGTTAGTTGGACCGATAATCAGCGAAGCAGAAGCTGTGCGTATAGAATCGTGGGTGAATGAATCTGTTGAACAAGGCGCGAAAATTCTTACTGGCGGAAAACGAACCGGCGTATTTTACGAACCGACTATTTTGACAAATGTAATTTCTTCCATGAAAGTTTGTTCGGAAGAAATGTTCGGTCCTGTAATAACGCTTCAAACTTTTAATGCAATTGACGATGCAGTTGAAGAAATAAATAATTCTCAATACGGATTGCAGGCGGGAATATTTTCAAATAATATGAAAAATATTCAGTACGCATACAAAAATCTTACTGTAGGCGGAGTAATTGTTAACGACTATCCAACTTTTCGCGTTGATAATATGCCGTATGGCGGCGTAAAAAATTCCGGTTTCGGCAGAGAAGGCATTCGTTACGCAATGGAAGAAATGATGGAAAAGAAATTGTTGGTTTATTAAGATTTAACCTTTGCGTCTCAGCGTCTTTGCGGAAAAATAAAAAAACCTGTATGTCAAATTTTATACACTTACACAATCATACACACTATTCGCTTCTTGATGGCGCGGCAACCGTAGAAACTTTGCTTAACGCCGCCGTTGATAATACTATGCCCGCTGTTGCATTAACAGACCACGGCGTAATGTTTGGCGCGATTGAATTCTACAAAAAAGCAAAAAAGAAAAATATAAAACCGATCATCGGTTGTGAAGTGTATATGCTAACCAAAGGAAGCCGTTTCTCAAAATCAAAAGTTGATCGCGATAATGGGAACGATCTTTTGGCGGCTGATGGTAAATCAAAAAATAAAAGAGATTACAATCATCTTATTTTGCTTTGTAAAAATGAAATCGGCTATCGCAATCTTTGCAACCTTGTTACGCTCGGACACACCGAAGGTTACTATTACAAGCCGCGCATAGATTTTGAACTTCTTGAAAAATACAAAGAAGGACTCGTTTGTCTTTCCGCATGTGCGGGCGGAGTAATTTCTTCGCCGCTTATTCGCGGCGAATATGAAGAAGCGCGCGAACTTGCAATAAAATTTAAGGAGCTTTTCGGCGATGATTTTTATATTGAATTGCAAGATCACGGAATTCCTTCTGAAAAAATTGTTCTCCGCGAGGCGCCGAAACTTGCCAATGAACTTGGAATAAAACTTATTGCAACAAACGATTGTCATTACATTAAGCGCGAACATGCAATTGCTCATAATATAATGCTGTTAATTCCCGAAGCAAGCGCGAATGACACGCCGGATATTACAAATCTTCGTTACGGAACGG
This sequence comes from uncultured Chitinophagaceae bacterium, assembly GCA_964463935.1. Lineage (GTDB taxonomy): Bacteria > Bacteroidota > Ignavibacteria > UBA10030 > UBA8401 > JACFMZ01. The sequence continues at coordinate 1,342 of CAYXEE010000407.1, forward strand.
ACCAAATCTACTTTAAGAGCGCGGAAGAAATGTGCGCGCTTTTTAACGAATATCCCGGCGCAACAGCCAACACGATTGAAATTGCAGATAAATGTAATCTGGAATTGGATTTAAAAACGAATCACATGCCGAAATTTCCAATTCCTGAAAACGCCGGAGTTTCATCGCTGGAAGAATATCTTGAAAAACTTTCGTGGGAAGGATTGAAGAAGCGTTACTCGGAAATAAAACCTGAAATCGAATCGCGAATGAAATTCGAGCTTTCGGTCATTAACCGAATGGGGTATGCCGGATATATTTTAATTGTTGCAGATTTTATTCGCGCGGCTCGTGAACGCGGCGTTATGGTCGGTCCCGGCAGAGGAAGCGCCGCCGGAAGCATTGTTGCGTATGCTACAGGAATTACAAATGTTGATCCGTTGAAATACGATTTGCTGTTTGAACGATTCTTAAATCCAGACCGCGTTTCAATGCCTGATATAGACGTAGATTTTTCCGACCAAAAAAGAAGTTTGGTTATTGATTACGTCCGCGAAAAATACGGCGCAGATTCTGTTGCGCAGATTGTTACGTTTGGCACGCTTTCTTCAAAAGCAGTTTTAAAAGATGTTGCTCGCGTTCTTGGAATTCCGCTTCAAACCGTTGAATCAATTACAAAATTGATTCCGACTAATCAAGGCAAAGTATTGCCGATTCAAGAAGCGTTGGATACGCTTTTAGAACTAAAGCCGTTCAAAGAAAGTACGGACCCAAAAATTCAACAAATGTTTGAAGTCGGGAAAACGCTTGAAGGAATGAATCGGCAGACGGGAATTCACGCTGCCGGAATTGTTATTGCGCCGGGTCCGCTCATCAATTACGTTCCGATGTACAAAACGCCGAATTCCGATCTTGCAACGCAATTTACTATGAAAGATTTGGAAGATGCCGGTCTTTTGAAGATGGACTTTCTTGGTTTGCGCACGCTAACGGTAATTGAAAATACGCTTGAACTTATCAAACGAAATTACGGAATAGAAATTGATATTGATAAACTTCCAGAAAATGATGCAAAAACGTTTGAACTTTTTGGAAAAGGAAATACTGTTGCCGTGTTCCAATTTGAAAGTTCTGGAATGCAGGATTGGCTTCGAAAATTAAAACCGACCGCGATTACCGATCTTGTTGCAATGAACGCGCTCTATCGTCCAGGTCCAATGGAAAACATCGGCGAC
>CAYXEE010000408.1:0-2553 GCA_964463935.1 uncultured Chitinophagaceae bacterium
TTCACGCGTTGCTTGTTGCAGTTACCGAAGCGGTAAACAACGGAATTATTCACGGCAATAAAAACGACGAGCAAAAAAATGTAACCGTTAATTGTTCTCTGAAAGGAAAATTGTTAACGGTGAAAATAAAAGACGAAGGAGAAGGGTTTCATCCAGATTCAGTTTCCGATCCGCTTCACGAAGATAATTTAATGCGCACCGGCGGCAGAGGAGTTTTTTTGATGAAGGCATTTATGGAAACCGTGAAGTATAATAAAAAAGGGAACGAAGTAACGCTGGCGATGAAAATTTGAAATCGTAAAAATTTTCTAAAATAAAAAGAGCCGTTCAAAAATAATGAACGGCTCTTTTGTTTACTGCAAAATAAATTAAAATACAATTTTATTCATATTTACTTTTACATCTTCCGCAGATTTTTTCAACAGCGCTTTTTCTTCATCGTTTAATTGTATTTCAAGAATCTGCTCAACGCCGTTTTTGCCAAGTTTTACCGGAACGCCGACCACCGTATCGCTGATTCCATATTCGCCTTGCAAATAAACTGCGCAGGGGAGAACGCGTTTTTTATCTTTAACAATTGATTCAACCATTTGCACTGCAGCAGATGACGGCGCGTAATAAGCGCTTCCCGTTTTTAAGAAGTTCACAATTTCAATTCCGCCGTTTTGAGCGCGTTTAACAATAGCATCAATTTTTTCTTTTGGAAGCAATTCGGGAAGCGGAATTCCGGCAACTGAAGTATAGCGCGGAAGCGGAACCATAGAATCGCCATGCCCGCCGAGCAGTAAGGCAGAAATATCTTCTACGGAAACGCCAAGCTCCATAGAAATGAATGTTCGATAGCGCGCCGTATCTAACACTCCCGCCATTCCGATAACGCGGTTACGGTTAAAGCCGGAAATTTTTTGCGCTGCATACACCATAACATCCAACGGATTGGAAACAACAATCAAAATAGAATTAGGAGATTTTGCAACAGCTTGTTCGGTTACGGATTTAATAATGGTTGCGTTTGTAGCAAGAAGATCGTCGCGGCTCATTCCCGGCTTGCGCGGAATTCCTGCGGTGATTACAATAATATCCGAATTTGTTGTTTCATCGTACGTATTCGTTCCAATCACCCTGGAATCAAATCCTTCAATCGGCGCAGATTCGTACATATCCAAACCTTTTCCCTGAGGAACGCCTTCTACAATATCAACCAGTACAACTTCGTTGGCGAGTTCTTTTTCTGCAATGCGCTGAGCGGCTGTTGCGCCGACATTTCCAGCGCCAATAACGGTAATTTTCATATTTTCCTCCTCATATTAGTAAAAACAAAAAGCGCAGGTTTGTTCTGCGCTTTAGACTTTAGTGTAATATTTTTTTTGCAATTTCATTATTGTGTTACAATTGAAACTGCCTGACGTGATTTGCTGATCATGTGAAATTTTACTCTGCCCGCTTTTAATGCAAACAACGTATCATCGCCGCCGCGTCCCACGTTTTCACCCGGATGAAATTTTGTTCCGCGTTGACGGACAAGAATTTCTCCCGCGTTTACAACTTGCCCGCCGAAACGTTTTACGCCGAGGCGCTGCGCATTACTATCACGACCGTTTTTAGTGCTTCCCGCACCTTTCTTATGTGCCATTCTCTCAAAACTCCTTTACTTAGTTAATCGCGGTAATTTCAATATGAGTGTACTGCTGACGGTGTCCGCGTTTAACACGGTATCCTTTTCGTTTTTTCTTCTTAAAAACAGTAACTTTATCATCCTTTACATGGGCAAGCACCTTTGCTTCAACCGATGCTCCTGCTACAAGCGGACTTCCGACTTTTACCGCTTTATCATCGGCAAGCAAAAGAACTTTGTCGAATTTTACCACAGAATCAACGGTTTGTTCCAACTTTGGAACATACAGCCGTTCCGACGGATTTACTTTGTATTGCTGCCCTGCAATTTCTACAACTGCGTACATTATTACTCGTTCCTTCCTAAACTCTTGTTAAATTTTGGACTATAAAATAGCCAACAGGCGAATAAAAGTCAATAAAAAAGATGATGTCCGTTATTGTAAGAACAATCTCCGTTATTGTTATACAGAAGCAATCGCTCGTTCTAACTTTTCACGCACCTCGTTGGCAATCGGCTGTAATGCGGGATTATCAATAATGGATTCCATAATTCCGGGATTAAATGCGGAAACCGCTATGCTTCCATCTTTTTCATAAATAATAACATTGCACGGAAGAAGCAATCCAATTTCAATTTCGGCGGAAAGAGATTTGTGCGCAAATGGAGGATTGCAGGCGCCGAGGATTGTGTAGCGGGAAAAATCAACATTAAGTTTTTTCTTTAATGTTGCCTGTATATCAATTGTTGTTAAAACGCCGAATCCTTCTTTTGCTAATTCTGCGGTAACTTTTTCTATTGCTTCTTCAAACGAATAAGCAACTGTTTTTGAAAAACCGTATTTCATATTCCTCCAGATTGAAATAAACCTGCTGCGTTTTGGTCAATAACTGAAGTTACGCAAAATCAAAAAATGCTTCGACTCGGCACAAAAAATT
>CAYXEE010000409.1:0-2546 GCA_964463935.1 uncultured Chitinophagaceae bacterium
CCAAGCCGCAAAAATAATTTTTAAACAATAATTTGCGCCTCTGGGACTTTGCGAGCGATGTTTTTAGAGGCGCCCATTAGTCATGATATTTTTTCTTAAATAAGGATTTCTTATGGATAAAATTCACCAACTTCGGCATAAAAAAGAGCATGCGTTAATCGGCGGCGGAAAACAGCGCATTGAAGATCAACATAAAAAAGGAAAGCTGACCGCGCGCGAACGAATTGAATTATTGATTGATGAAGGAACATTTGAAGAAATGGGAATGCTTGTTACGCATCGCTCGTACGATTTTGGACTTGAGAAACAAAAAGTTCCCGGCGACGGCGTTGTTACAGGTCATGGAAAAATAAACGGACGCGAAGTGTTTGTGTACAGTCAAGATTTTACCGTGTTTGGCGGTTCGCTTTCTTCGGCGCACGCTGAAAAAATTTGTAAGATTATGGATTTAGCGATGAAAGTCGGCGTTCCGGTTATTGGATTAAACGATTCCGGCGGAGCGAGAATACAAGAAGGCGTTGTTTCGCTCGGCGGCTATGCTGATATATTTTTGCGCAACACAATCGCATCGGGAGTTATTCCGCAGATTTCAGCAATTATGGGACCGTGTGCCGGCGGCGCAGTGTATTCGCCTGCGATTACGGATTTTATTTTAATGGTGAAGAACACAAGTTATATGTTTGTTACCGGACCTAATGTTGTAAAAACTGTTACACACGAAGAAGTTACCAGCGAAGATTTAGGCGGAGCGATAACGCATGCAACTAAAAGCGGAGTTGCGCACTTTGCATGCGAAAATGAAGTTGAATGTATTGAGCGAATAAAAAAACTTCTTTCCTTCCTGCCGCAAAATAATATGGACGATCCGCCGTTGATGGATTGTTTTGATTCTGTACAACGCAAAGAGGAAAAATTAAATACAATTATTCCTGAAAGCTCATCTAAACCGTATGATATGAAAGAAATTATTCTTGCAATTGTTGATAACGGCGATTTTCTTGAAGTGCATCAAGAGTATGCGCAAAGTATAATTGTCGGATTTGCAAGAATGAACGGAAAATCGGTCGGGATTATTGCAAATCAACCCGCGGTGCTTGCGGGAGTTTTAGATATTGAATCATCAATTAAAGCGGCGCGGTTTATTCGTTTCTGTGATGCGTTCAATATTCCGATTATTACGTTTGAAGATGTGCCGGGATTTTTGCCGGGAACCGATCAAGAATGGCGGGGAATAATTACTCACGGCGCAAAATTATTGTATGCGTACTGCGAAGCAACTGTTCCGAAACTTACTGTTATTACCCGCAAAGCGTACGGCGGCGCGTATTGCGTTATGAATTCCAAACATATTCGCGGCGATATAAATTTTGCGTGGCCCACTGCGGAAATTGCCGTTATGGGTCCGAAAGGCGCCGTAGAAATTATTTTCAAAAAAGAAATTGATAAAGCGGAAGATAAACAAGCGGCGATTGATGAAAAAGTTGCCGAATATACAAACAAATTTGCAAATCCGTATGTTGCAGCGGAACGCGGTTTTGTTGATGATGTGATTGAGCCGAGTGAAACTCGTCCGCGCATTATTCGCGCGTTGGAAATGCTGGAAACAAAAGTTGATACAAATCCGAAAAAGAAACACGGAAATATTCCGTTGTAAAAATGATGTTGAAAAAATTTGCCTAAAACTTGATAGGTTTTTCTCCAAAAGATAAAACATGGCGGATAAGTAAAGTTAAATTTAAAAGACCTCACAGGTTTTCCGTCAAAAGATGAAACACGGCGGACAGGTAAAAACCTGTGAGGTCTGCTATAAATACGTAAAACTTGCCAAGTTTCTGTTAATACAATTGCTGCGAAGAATCGGAATTTGACATTACAATGCTAGAACCCGGAAAATATTATCATATTTACAATCGTGGAAATAATCGAGAAGATCTTTTTAAAGAAGATCGCAACTATGATTATTTTCTGAAATTATACGAACATCATATTTGTCCCATCGCTGATACCTTTGCGTATTGTTTGATGAGAAATCATTTTCATCTACTTGTAAAAATTAAAAATAATAACACCTCACAGGTCTTAAAGACCTGTGAGGTGTTGAAACCTAAAATAAACCCATCGCAAAGTTTTTCAAATTTATTTAATGCCTATAGCAAAGCAATTAATAAAGCTTATAATCGTTCCGGCAGCTTATTCCAGGATAGATTTCATCGTATCGAAATCACTTCCGACAAATATTTTGCTTGTTTAATTCATTACATCCACTTTAATCCGCAAAGACATGGATTCACCGATAATTTTCGTACATATCCTTATTCTTCGTACCAATTGTTTTTATCGGAAAAAGATACGATTTTAGAGCGGAAACAAGTTACGGATTGGTTTGGCGGAATGAAAGATTTTATAGAATTTCACGATACGGTAACAGAAGAAAAATTGATTGCGGAAATTGTTGGAAAGGATGATTGACGTAGTTAAAAAACTTGCTAAGTTACTGAAGTTACGCAAAACAAGAAAAACGTCATGCCCGAATGCTTTAGTCGGGC
>CAYXEE010000410.1:0-2540 GCA_964463935.1 uncultured Chitinophagaceae bacterium
AAAACCGCGTCGAGTGTTAGCAAAAAAACAGATTTTGTCGTGGTGGGAACTGATGCAGGTTCAAAACTGCAAAAAGCGGTTGAACTTGGAATTACTATATTAACGGAAAAAGAATTTTTGGAACTAACAAAGACGTAATTTTTTTTCTGCAAAGTTTCAAAAATAAAATCGGCGGTAATTTTTTGTATTTTCAACGCGCAGCGGCAGTTTTCTCAATCTTGCTTTTCTCGTTAACCTTTTGCAACTTGTTTTTACGATAAACAGAATTTTTATTATGTTTGAAACCACACGAAGAAATCTTGGACTTTTTTTTGCGCGCACTTTTCTTTTTAATAGAAAGACGAAGCAAATCAATTTTTCAAAAATTTTTACGAAGGCATCGTCCGCATTGGTAATTATACCCGAAAATCCGGAAGAACGAAAAACTGCGCTTTCGTTTCTTTCGCAAATGCAGATGAAATTTAACGGTAATAGATTAACAATTATTATTAGCGATTCTGTGAAAGATGTTCCGACAACAGTCGCTCGTTCAAAAGTAATTGTGGTAGAAAAAGATCACCGTAATTTCTTTTTTCTTCCGAATCATCGTGAAGTTAAAGAACTTCTTTCGCGAAAGTTTGACTGCATTGTAGATTTGAATACAACGTTAGAACCTGTTGCAGCGTATCTATGCAAAGGAGTTGATGCGCCGCTGAAGGTAGGTTTTGCGAAAGAACACGGCGATGTGTTTTACAATTTTCAAATAAATATTACACAGCCGCGCAATGTTGCGCTGCGGTACGAACAAATGTTTAAAACGTTATCTATGTTTTAAGGAGGCGAGTATGAAATTTGATGTTACAAAGAACGGTTCCAGCGCAACGCTTACGCTGAAAGAACGAAAAATGGATATGACAATCTCTCCCGAATTGAAGGGAGAATTTATTTTACTCTGCCGTCCGCAGTTAAAAACGCTTATTGTAGATCTTTCGAACGTGGAATTCTGCGACAGCAGCGGCTTAAGCGCGCTTCTTATTGCAGAACGCCAGATGCGCCAGCACGGCGGAGAAGTTCGTCTTGCAGGCGTGCATAAAAAAGTACTTTCGCTTTTAAAAATTTCCCAACTCGATAAAGTTTTTCAGATTTTTGAATCGGCGGCGAAAGCGCAAAAAAATTAAATAATGGTGAACAATCTATAAAATTTTTATTTATTCTAATGGAGGACTGTATTCCTCCATTTCCATTTTTACTCATACTATTATTCTATGGGCTTTTCATTTATTGATTATGCAATTATCGCTGTATATCTAATCGGCGTTACGGTAATTGGAATTATTATTGCAGGGAAACAAAAGTCGTCGCGCGATTATTTCCTCGGCGGAAAAGAAATGTCGTGGTGGTCGGTCGGCTTTTCGATTGTTGCAAGCGAAACCAGCACGCTCACCTTTATCAGCATTCCGGGGCTTGCGTATAAATCGGATATGCACTTTTTGCAGCTCGTGTTCGGTTATTTTATCGGACGGCTGCTTGTGAGTATTATTTTTATTCCCGCGTATTACAAAGGCGATCTTGAAACGGCGTACGATTTTCTCGGCAAACGTTTCGGAATGTCGCTGCGCAAATTTACTTCCACAGTATTTATTGTTACGCGAGTGCTGGCATCGGGAGTTCGTTTATTTGCAACGGCAATTCCCGTGCATATTATTACCGGCTTTGATTATGCAACGAGCATTTTTATTATCGGAATTTTTACGCTTATCTATACCTATCTTGGCGGTTTAAAAGCAGTTGTTGCAATGGATGTTGTGCAAATGTTTATTTACCTTGGCGGAGCAGCCGCTTCAATGGCAATAATTATTTCACATTTGCCGAACGGCTGGAACGATGTTGTGGCGTATTCAACGGCAAATGGAAATGATAAATTTTCTATATTTAATTTTGGAACGTACGAATCGTTTATTGATTTTATTTCAACGCCATACACGTTTATCGGCGGAATTTTGGGCGGAACATTTCTTTCCATGGCATCGCACGGAACAGACCAGCTTCTTGTTCAGCGTCTGCTCGGATGCAAATCTAAAAGAGAAAGTCAGAAAGCGTTAATGCTTGATGCAAGCATTATTGTACTTCAATTTGCATTTTTCTTAGTTCTCGGTTTGTGTTTATATGCGTTCTATGGCGGCGTTCATTTTACGCAGTTAGGATTAAAATCGTCCGACGAAATTTTCCCGAAATTTATTGTAGAAAACCTTCCGACCGGAATTGCAGGATTAGTTGTTGCGGGAGTGCTTGCTTCTGCAATGGGAACGCTTTCTTCTTCTATTAGTTCGCTTGCCTCTTCAACTTTTTTAGATTTATTCAAATGGACGTCTAAAGGGAAAAATCTTGATGAAAAAACTGAAGTTCGCTGGTCGAAACGATTTACATTGTTGTGGGGAATTATTTTAATTGGCGGCGCAATGTTGTTTACCGATTCTAAAAATCCGGTTGTAGAAATTGGATTGAAGATTGCATCGTTTACCTACGGCGGGCTTTTAGGAACATTTTTTCTTGGAATATTA
>CAYXEE010000411.1:0-2535 GCA_964463935.1 uncultured Chitinophagaceae bacterium
AAAATTTTTTTCACGGAATTATCGGCTGCGAAACAACGGTAATTCCGGCGCTTATCAGCAATTCTTGCTCTGTGAATTTATTTTTTGTTGATTATACAACTGAAGAAAGAAATTTTAATTTTCAATATACGTTCGCTTGATAATCATTATGGATAATTTTACATTGCCAACAGAAAATTTTTACCCGCCTACGTCATTCGGAGAAAATATATGAAACGTTACCTAATGGTACTCGGTGTAGTACTATGTCTTTCTTTACACGCTTTTGCGCTGCCGAAATTTGCAACGCGGCAGGGAGCAAAATGCCAATCGTGCCACATCAATCCCACCGGTAAAGGAATGCGAAGTGCCTTCGGCGCAACGTACGGACGAGAAGAAGTTCCAATGCCGACATTTAAGGATAAATTTGATCTGGAAGAATTTTCCCCAGCATTGAATGATTTCTTTACAATCGGAATGGACTACCGCACGCTCTTTTTTTACCAGCCGGATGCTTCAAAATCAAGTTTTTTTCAGATGCAGGGTGATTTGTATTTTGATCTCCGCATCAATAAAAAATTCCGCATATATTTTGATAAAGGATTATACAACGGATTTGAAGTTTTCGGACTTGCAAAAGTTCTTCCGTTAGAGGGCTACATTAAAGTCGGGAAATTTGTTCCGGCATACGGAATTAAACTTGACGAACACAACGCATTTATCCGCGGCGGTCAGTTCGGCGGCGGACAGTTTGTAAGCGTCTTCCCTTCCGGTTACCCGTACGGTTTGCGGTTTGGCGAGCGCGCTGAAGATACGGGAATTGAAATCGGATTTACGCCGAGTATTTTTTCATTTAACATCGGAGTATTTAACGGAACTCCCGGCGGCGGAATAAACGGTACAAACGGAGAAAAGACAAAAGCCGCAGCGTTGCGCGGCGATGTTAATCTACAAACGGATTTTGCCAATGCAATTTTTGGCGGTTCAGTATATCATCATCCAAACGCAACAATTCCCGGAAAGACACAATTTTACGGCGGATTTGCAATTCTCTCCATCGGCAATAATTTAACTCTCACCGGCGAAGCGGATTATGTAACAACGTATCACTCCGCTCTTAAAAAAGAAGTTACCGGAATGATGTTCTATTCTGAAATTTCGTATGTGATTTTGCAAGGACTTGATGCAAAAATAAGTTTTGAAAATTACGATCCGAATTTAAAACTTGCCAACGGGGCTTTTTCAACAATCGGCGTCGGCGCGGAATTTTTCCCGATGACCGGATTGGAAGTTCGACCGATGTACAAATTAAACAGAGAAAAACCGAAAGAAATTTCTAACGACGAATTTCAATTACTTTTCCATTTTTACTTATAGGAGCAAAAAATGAAGGGCGCATTTTTTTCTGCAATTCTTCTTTCAATTTTTATTGTATCGTGCGATGACCAAGGCGATCCGGTTTCAGCCGTTCCCGCGCCTTCTATTACAAGCGTTACTCCCGATTCTGGAAAAATCGGCGATACAATTACCGTCGCGGGAACAAATTTCGGTTCAACGCAAGGCGCAAGTTCCATCTCGTTTGGAAGTCAAAACGCGACGGCAATTGTTTCGTGGTCAGCAACGCAAATTAAAGCGGTAATTCCGAGCGGCGTTTCCGGCGGAAGTTCTACCGTAACTGTAAAAATTTCCGGTCAGGCAAGTAACGCAAAATCATTTAAGATTCTTTCAGCAGTTATAACCATTGTAAGTTTTTCTTCGCAGGTGCTTCCGATGTTTACAACGTACGGCTGTACGGGATGTCACGGCGGAACAAATAATTTATTTGTTTCATCATATTCTCAACTTATGGCGGGAAACAGTACGCACGGTCCCGTTGTTGTTGCCGGCGATACCAACAGTGTTTTAATTCTAAAGTTAAAAGGAACTGCGTCATTCGGAGTGCGTATGCCGCAAGGCGGATCGCCAATGGCAAATGCTGATTTACAAAAAATTGTAACGTGGATTAAAGAAGGCGCAAATAATAATTAGAACTTACAATTATGAAAAAAATATTTTTACTTCTCATTATTCTTTCTCTCGGTGCTGTTGCGCAAGAAAAAAAGAAAAAAATTTCGTTTGAAGAAGATGTTATGCCTGTCTTTACAAAAAAATGTTTAAGCTGCCACAACACCGAAGATGAAAGCCCGAGCGGTTTGTATCTCGACACATACAAACTATTGATGAAAGGAGACAGCAAACATGGTCCTGTTGTGAAGCCGGGCAAAGGCGAAGAAAGTATTCTTGTTCTAAAACTACGCGGAACCGCCGAATTTGGGAAACCAATGCCGCGCGGAAGAAAACCGTTAGACGAAGAAATAATTGATATAATTTCCCGCTGGATTGACCAGGGCGCAAAAAATAATTAACTAAGGGCTGCAACTGCATGAAGCATTTATTATTGACGCTGATTTTTTTTCTGTTACATTCCGTTCATTTTGCGCAAGACAAAAAAGAAGTTTCATTTTCAAAAGATGTTTTTCCTTTATTTAAGACGAAATGCTTAAAGTGCCACGAATT
>CAYXEE010000412.1:0-2529 GCA_964463935.1 uncultured Chitinophagaceae bacterium
AAAAATTCCAATTGTCATTCGTCTTGCCGGAACTAACGCAGATATTGCCGCGGATATTTTGAAAAATTCAGGAATGAGTTTCTTGGTTGCAGAAAATTTAAAAGATGCCGCAGAGAAAGTAACAAAAGCGCTGGCGGCGTAAAAAATTATGAGGAATGTATGAGAGGTATTGAATACGTTGTAGATGAAAAAGGTAAAAAGAAAGCTGTTGTGGTAGATTTAAAAGTTCACCGCGATGCGTGGGAAGATTTCTACGACAATTTAGTTGCAGATATGCGCGTTCAAGAACCTCGTATTTCATTTAATAGTTTAAAAACAAAGCTCAAGAAAAAAGGTAAAATTCGTGGGTAAGTATTCGATAATTTTTGCTCGTTCCGCCAGCAAGGAATTAGAAGTTTTGCCGAACAAAATTATCGAAAAAATTCTTATTGAAATTGAAAAATTGTCATACAATCCTTTTCCTATTGGTAGTAAAAAATTGAAGTGTGAAAAATTTCGGTGGAGAATTAGAGTTGGCGATTATCGTATTATTTATGCTGTTAAATCCAAAGAACTTATTATTGATATTATTCGAATTAGACACCGAAAAGAAGTTTATAATTAGCGATGAACGATAAATATGAAGCGGTGATAGGACTTGAAGTTCACGCCCAGCTTTCTACAAAAACAAAAATATTTTGCGGGTGCTCCAATAAGTTCGGCAGTTCTCCGAATTCCAATGTTTGTCCTGTTTGTCTTGGAATGCCTGGAACACTTCCTGTTTTGAATAAACAAGTTGTGGATTATTCTCTTCGTATGGGGCTTGCGACAAATTGCAGTATTGCCAACCATTCTGTATTTGCCCGCAAAAATTATTTTTATCCCGACTTGCCGAAAGGATATCAAATTTCTCAATATGAAGAGCCGATCTGTAGAGAAGGATTTTTGGATATTGAATTGGAAGACGGCGCGAAAAAACGAATCGGTATTACGCGCATTCACATGGAAGAAGATGCAGGCAAATCCATACACGATTCCGGCAGCGAAACATTAGTTGATGTAAATCGGTGCGGAACTCCGCTGATAGAAATTGTAAGCGAGCCGGATATGAATTCTGCAAAAGAAGCATATCATTATTTGTATTTACTCTGGCAAACAGTGAAATATCTTGATATTTGCGACGGCAATATGGAAGAAGGAAGTTTTCGCTGTGATGCTAATGTTTCAGTTCGATTAAAAGGCGAAAAAAAACTTGGAACGAAAACAGAGCTGAAAAATATGAATTCGTTCCGCAATGTTGAAAAAGCAATCGACTATGAAATTAAACGGCAGATTGATTTGATTGAAGAAGGCGGGAAAGTTGTTCAGCAAACGCTGTTGTGGAGCGCAGAAAAAAATATTGCCGCTCCAATGCGCAGTAAAGAAGAAGCGCATGATTATCGCTATTTTCCCGACCCCGATCTTGCACCGGTAATTGTTGATGAAGAATGGATTACTTCTGTTCAAGAAGAACTTCCTGAACTTCCCAAAGCGCGTTTGAACCGCTTCGTTGAACAATTCAATCTTCCGTTATATGATGCTCAAGTGTTGACACAAGAAAAAAATCTTGCGGATTATTTTGAAAATTCAGCCGCAGAACTAAAGAAAAAAGATTTTGATTCGTACAAACTTGTAAGCAATTGGGTAATGACGGATTTGTTGCGCGTAGTGAATGATGAGCATTTATCCATTCAAGATTTTTCGGTTACTCCAAAACATCTTGCTGAAATGATAAATTTAATCTCTGACGGCGTTATTAGTTCCAAAATTGCAAAAGAAATTTTTGATGAAATGGTGAAAACAAAAGATTTTCCCAAATCAATTGTAGAGAAAAAAGGACTTGTGCAGATTTCCGATACGAGCGCGATAGAAAAAGAAATTGATTCGATTCTCGCAAACTTTACGAATGAAATTCAACGCTACCGTGCCGGCGAAGCAAAGTTGATGGGATTTTTTGTCGGCGAGACAATGAAGGCGATGAAAGGGAAAGGAAATCCGAAATTGATTAACGAAATATTGCTGAAGAAATTGAGCTGATAAGTATTTGAGTCGTGAAGTAGTAAGCCGTGGAGAAAGAATGCATAAGTTTCAAGATTTAATGGTTTATCAAAAATCATTAGTATTCACTGCAAAAGTTCGCGAAGTTACACAACAATTTCCTAAAGATGAATTGTTTGGATTAATATCCTTGCGGCTACAAAGGAGTCCTTAGGACAAGCCGCGAGGTATTTGTCATGCCCAAATGTTTTTATCGGGCATCCATAATAGATTCCCGCCAAAAGCATGCGGGAATGACGTTGCGTTGCCACGAAGTGGTCCTTCGGACAACGGCGGGGAATTAGACCCTTAAGAGATTTAATTCCCAATTTAAAAGGGCAAGCGATTCAATTGTTCTAAATTTTGCAGAAAGAGCGGGGAATTCTTCGGATAAAGAGTTTGTTAGATTTTTGGATTATTCACTGAAGTTACGCAAAATAAAAAAATGCTTCGACTCGGCACAAAAAATTAAGG
>CAYXEE010000413.1:0-2521 GCA_964463935.1 uncultured Chitinophagaceae bacterium
AAAAAACTGCGAACGGTTTAGTTTCTATCTTAAATGATTTGTACGCTATGCCGAAAGCGATGAAGCAGCTTTCAGTCGTTCAATTCTTTTCGTGGTTTGCGCTTTTTGCAATGTGGATTTATACGACTCCGGCAGTAACGCACCATATTTATGGCGCAACAGATACGACTTCCGCGCTGTACAACGAAGGGGCAGATTGGGTTGGCGTGTTAATGTCCGTGTATAACGGATTTGCAGCAGTGATGGCATTTGTGCTGGTGTGGATGGCGAAAAAAACAAATCGCAAAACTGTACACATGATTAGTCTTGTTATTGGCGGATTGGCGTTTGCTTCATTTTATGTAATTAAAGATCCAAAATTATTGCTCATTTCTGAATTAGGAATTGGATTGGCGTGGGCGTCAATTCTTGCAATGCCGTATGCAATTTTAGCCGGTTCGCTTCCTGCGGAAAAGATGGGCGTGTATATGGGAATTTTTAATTTCTTTATTGTTATTCCTCAGATTACTGCGGCGGCGATTCTTGGATTTTTTGTGAAAAATATTTTCGGCGGCGAAGCAATTTATGCGCTTCTTCTCGGCGGATTTTCAATGATTCTTGCCGGAATTTTTACGCTGATGGTTGATGATACCGATGAAAAATAACTGCATGAATTTTCAAAAAGAAAATTGTATTTTATTGCAGTTATAAAATAATTTGAGAGACTAATGAAAAAATTTTTTGTAGTGGTATTTCTTTGCAGCGGTATTCTGTTTTCACAGGAAAATCAACAGTTCAAAGTTCAGTACGATTTTGCAAAATTCCGCGGCGATGATAAACATCTATATTATGAATTGTATTACAGTTTTGATGTTTCGCTGCTAAAATATGTTAAAATAAACGGCGGTTATCAAAGCGAAGCGTTGGTACAGGTTACATTCAAACATTCGGCTGCCGATACGATTAGCGCATATCAAGCATATAGAATTCCATTCAGTATCTCCGATACGGCTCTTGTTGCTATTTCGCGAGCATATTCAAGCGTACATGGTTTTTTGCTTAAGCCGGATATTTACCGCGCATATATTGTCGTTCGCGATTACAATAATCCTAAAATGAAAGACAGTATTTCACTGTTAATCAATCTTACTGATTTATCAAAAGATAATATTGCATTAAGCGATGTTGAATTGTGTACATCAATTGTGCCAATGGATAAAGATTCAACGAATAAATATTACAAAAATACGTTTGAAGTTAAACCAAATCCTTCGCGTATTTTCGGCGAACATCAGCCGGTGTTATTTTATTATATAGAAGCATACAATCTTAAAAAATCCCCTGCTGAAAAATATTTTACCCGCGCCATAATTAGCAATGCTGTTGGCAAAGAAGTTGTAAGTCATGAGAAATCAAAACGAATTGTACACAATTCAAATGTAGAAGTCGGTATGATGAAAGTGCATACGTTAAAAACCGGCGCATATAATTTTACATATCAAATTATTGATTCTGTGCTTGGCATGATACACTCGACTTCAAAACGCTTTTTTGTCTATAACCCATCTTTGCCTGTTGATACGCTTATTGCTTCCGGCGAAAGCGATGTTCATTCCAGCGAATTTGCCGCAATGACGGAAGACGAACTTGATAAACTTTTTGAACAATCGCGTTACGTTGCTACTACTGAAGAAATTAAACAGTATCAAAAATTAAAAGGACTTGAAACAAAACGAAAAGCCGTATATGATTTTTGGACTTCGCGCGATGTTAATAGAAATGCGCCTGTTAATCAAACAAAGCAGGAATATTTTAGGCGCGTTGTTTATGCAAATAATCAATACAAATCCGGTCAGCGAGTAGGATGGAAAACAGACCGCGGTCGCGTGTACATTACATACGGTCCGCCGGATGATGTTGAACGCCACGCAAACGAAATAGATGTGAAACCGTATGAAATATGGTTCTACCATAATATTCAAGGGGGCGTGCAGTTTGTGTTTGGCGATCGCACAGGTTTTTCCGATTACGTTTTACTTCACTCAACGCATCGCAGCGAGATACGCGACGATAATTGGAAACGATTGATTGAAGCGCAGTAAAACGTTTGCAAAAAATAGAAATAGTTTTGCAAATAAAATTTAATTTGCATTTTACTTCTTTTGTTCGTACTGTTCTGCAGTTAATCGCGTAAGCGAATTTTATTAACCAGATGTAAAAACTGTTATGACCCCGCAACGCCCGGATGTAATATTTTTCTTTCAAGGTGCGGCAGATGTTTTTGCCCGCACTTGTCCGCCGAATCCGCCTGAGGCGGAGAAGGAGGAAAGTATTTTCATTTTTCATCTCCTTCATCCTTTATTACAAGCAAGCAAGCAAGCAAGCAAGCAAGTTCTTTCTTTTGTATTTTAAAAAAATTACACCACCAAACTATTTTGTGCGACCAGCGATGCTGCCGCAGAGAAAAATATTTTACTCTCTGCGTTTTAAAAAATAACCGCCAAAGCAAAAAACATTTATGCAAAAAACAAAACCAATAACG
>CAYXEE010000414.1:0-2515 GCA_964463935.1 uncultured Chitinophagaceae bacterium
GCCATAATATGGTCTATTCTCTCCGGTTATTCCTGCCGAGTCAACTTTTAAGGAAGTATTTGTATTTAAATTGAGATCGGTGTATGCCGGTTCATTAAGATTTTGACCATACATAAATTCTGCTGTTGCAATAAATCCTTCGGGCAGTTCTTGGTCAACTCCAACATTAAAGCGTAATAATTGCGGAAATCTAAAATCTTTATCAATTAAATTTACAACCGTTTGCGATCCTGCAATTAAGCTATCGTGAAATGGAGCTGTTCGTTGCATATTAGGATCAATATTAAAAAATCCGGGTCTCCACAAAAACCTACCGGGAGATGTTAAACTAGTACTGTACGATACATCAAATCGGTTGAAATCCATGCCTGTATTTGAAAATTGATTAGAAATCCAAACATACGGAGTTCTTCCGGTAAATACTCCTACGCCTCCGCGAACTTGCGTGGTTCGTTCTTCAAATGGACTGTAATTAAATCCTACGCGCGGAGAGAGCATTGGCGCGCTTGATGGCGTTAGGTTAGTTTTTTCACCGGCAAAATATTTCGGAATACTGTCGTTCTTTAGCGGAGTGCTTCCGTACGTCGGAATATCTGCGCGAATTCCTAAATTGATTTTTAAGTTAGAATTAACTGTCCATTCATCTTGCGCATAAAACCCGTATTGTGCTACAGAAAATTCTGCAACCGGTTCCGGATTACCCGCAATCTTTGAATACGATAATCGGTATCTATTAACTCTTCCCGAATCTAAATCTACTAAATTGTTAAATTCGTATGTTCCATAAGCATCTTGAATAAATAAATTCTTAAATGAAAAGAATTCATTATGCGTACCAACGGTAAATGCATGCTCGTCCATTATGTACGTGAAGTTATTAGTAAATTCAAATATATCCTGGTCAAGAGCATTTTTTTGCGATGAGCGTTCCATACCTGATACTAATTGCTTCCCTGTTCCTGATAACGTTACTCGAATTTCAGGAGCTTTAGCGCCTTGCGGATCTCGTTTATCGCGAATTGTTTGATAACCGACAATAAGTTCATTAAACATATTTACATCTAATGTGCTGTTTAATTGTAATACTGTTTGGTTGTTGACGCTCTTGAATAAATGATTGAAGTTGGATAAGCTAAAAACTGTTGAAGAACGTCCGTTTGCTTCAAAACGATCGGCTTCCGCATCAACAAAATTATGTCTTAGCGATAAACGATGAAGTTCACTTAAGTTCCAATCTAATCGAGCAAAGAGTTTAAGACTGTTACGATTTGCCGTTATATCGCTGTAATTTCCCGGATCATAACCTTTTGCTTTTAAAGTCTTAATAAATTTATCTACCGAATCTTTGGAAATACCAAAATCTCGCGTGCCGCCCACGCCGATTGCATAATCGGTCGCTTTATCGCGATTGGTAATTTCACCGTTTACAAAAAAGAAAAGTTCATTTGCAATAATTGGTCCGCCTGTTCTAAAACCAGCTTGATATTCGTTAAATTTATTAAACTTCAAGCGCAAGCTGTCGGGGCTTTTACCTAACAAATCTCTGTTGCGTCCATAAGCAAACACCGAACCATCAAATTTATTTGTTCCGCTTCGTGTAATAGCGTTAATACCGGCTCCGGTAAATCCGCCTTGACGAACATCGAACGGAGAAACAACAATTTGAAATTCTTGAATAGCATCCATACTAATCGGATTTGTTGCCGTTTGTCCGCCGGGTGTTCCCGCATCTGCCAAACCAAAAATATCATTGTTCACTGCGCCGTCAATCTGCACAGAATTATATCGCGGATTTCTTCCCGCAACCGAAGGTCCGCCCTGCCCAGTTGATGAAAATGTTACAACAATCTGCGGCGAAGTTCTTACAACATCATTTAAACTTCTATTAATTGTGGGAAGAGCTTGAAGCTGCTCCACTGTTACGTTTTGCGCCATACCGGTTCGGCTTGCACTCATAACAGAATTTCTTTCGCCAACAATAACAACTTCCTGTCCCTGAACCGCTTCTTCAACAAGTTGAAAATCGAAGCGCAAATTTTGACTTAAACCGACAAATATGTTTTCTTTTAGCTGAGATTTGTAACCAATTATAGATGCAGCTAAAGAATATGGTCCGCCTACTTTAATATTTTGCAGCGAATATAAACCTTCGGCATTAGTTACACCGCCAAATTTTGTACCTGTGGGGATATGTAAAGCTATAACATTTACTCCGGGTAACTGCTGTCCATTATTGTCGGTAATTTTACCATTCAAAGCAGCAGTCGTTACACCTTGTGAAAAAACTGCCGACGTAAAAAAACACAACAACGATAGAAGGCGTATCGTCTGTTTCATAAAGTTTCTCCTTTATGATAGTAATAAATAAATTAGTGAATTATGAGTGTGAAAATTTACAACGTAATATAACCGCATTATTAACTGAAGTTACGCAGATTGAAAAAAACAACCGTCATTCCCGCGTGTTTTTAGCGGGAATCTATTGAATGGATGCCCGATTAATACATTTTCCGAA
>CAYXEE010000415.1:0-2510 GCA_964463935.1 uncultured Chitinophagaceae bacterium
TTCATTGCAAGATTGGCTTGTCTTTGCAGTAATTTCCACAACGTCAATTTTAATTCCGTATAGTTTTTATTTTGCCGGCTTACGTTTTATACAACCGAGCAAAGCAATTATTACCAGCACGCTCGAACCGATTTTTGCAATTATTTTCGAGTGGATTTTTCTCGGCGGAATTTTGGGCAGTTTGCAGATTGCGGGCGCGGCGAGCGTACTGGCGGCAATTGTATTTCTTCAAATTCAATCTCCGAAAGAAAAGGTAACTATTGCGCAAGAGTGATTTTAAAAGCGAACGAAGAAAAAATAAAATATTTTCTGTTCTTACTAAGCGCCAGCCGGATTTAACATTAGTGATGGAAAATATTCACGATCCGCACAATGTAAGCGCAATGCTCCGTTCAGCGGATGCCGTTGGAATTATGGATGTAAATCTTGTTTATACGCAAACAAAATTTCCTAAAATCGGAAGCAAAAGTTCTTCAAGCGCAAATAAATGGGTCGGAAGAAATAAATTTTCTTCAATTGAAGAATGTTATTCCGATTTGCGCGGTAATGGTTTTCAAATACTTGCTACGCGGCTTAATGAAAATGCAAAACAATTGTATCAGTTCGATTTAACAAAACCGACCGCATTTGTTTTTGGCAACGAGCATGCAGGCGTAACCGACGAAGCGGCGCGCTTGGCGGATTCTACGTTGTATATTCCGATGATGGGAATGATTCAAAGTCTGAACGTATCCGTTGCCTGCGCGGTAACAATCTATGAAGCATTGCGGCAAAGATTGGAAAAAGAAATATACACGCAGCCGCGATTCAGCGAAGAAGAATTGAATGCGTTATTTTACGAATGGTTAGAAAAATAATTTTTTGCGGCTAAAGCGAACATTGCATTTTGAATGAGTAATGCAAGAAAAACCAGCAGAGTCCATCCGGCAACAATCCACATCCACCCAAGCGTTACGGCAAGAAAAAGCAAAACTGCTGAAACAACAGCTGCAAACATAATTTCACTTCCTGCAACAACAAGCGGTTCAAGAATAAATTTCCAATTAAAACACGTTGAAAAATTTTCTTTGCGCGCGTATGCAAGCAGCGCTAAAGGATGAATTGTTGTGAGAAGAATAAAATATGTTGCCGCTGTTTCTAAAGAAACAATCGGTATTCCTGAAAGAAATATTCCGAATGTAACTATTCCATAATATAAAACAAGCGCAAGAGAAACTTTCCAGCCAGTGCGGATAATATGAGAAGAATTTCTCCAATACGGCATATTTTTATTACCGGCTGAAAGCGACCGTATAAATTCCACAAGAAAGCCGTTTATCATTACAATACCGATGCCGAAGAAAACTAGAAAAATATACAACCCGCCGATAAGAACTTTGTTAAACCATTCATTGTCGTTGAAAACAGATGAAAAAGATTTTTCGATCAGTTTTTTATTCATTTTGAAATTTTTCTTCCGAATTGATTGAACGACGCCTTGCGCTCAAAATACTGAAACGTTTTTTCGGAGATTTTGGAAATTATTTGCGAACCGTTGTTAGCGTTCTGCAAATATTTTGTCATTACAGAAATAATGTAAGGATTATTTTCAAGAAAGATAATTCCAACATCGCAACGCACGCCGTCCAAATCGCCCGCTTTGTTTGCAATCGAAATTTCAATCGGAATCCCTGATTTTAACCAGCCCTCTTTCTCTAATTTCATAATGGAAACAATTTCTTCGCTTGCTTGTTTCGACACAATTTCTCCGCGAAATAATTTTTCTAGAATAAGCGTACAATCTTTCGGCGTGCCGATATTTTCTCTTCCTTCTTTTGCGGCTTGCACATCCATCATAACGCGCTGTAATTTTGTGTTTGCACAGCCGTATTTTTGAATTGATTCGTTAATATTTTTCATTCCGCAGAGGTCAAGAAGAAAATTTGTTGCGGAATTATCGCTGAGATTCATCATCAGAACGCAGTAATCGCGAATGGTTAGCGATGAAGATTTTTCGCTCAGCATAGAAAGTATTCCGCTTCCGCCGACTCGAAATTGTTTTGGTAATTGCCGAACTTCTTGAAGCGAAAATTTTCCTTCTGCCGCCTGTTTAAATACTTCTGCAAGAATAAAAATTTTTATTGAACTTGCAGTCGGAAAAATTTCAGTTTCGTTAAATGAAAAAGTTTCGCTCGTTCTCAAATCTTTAATGCTGACGCCAATTACCGCATCAGAAGAATCAATAATAGCGCGGATGCTTTGTTGGAATTTTACAATAAGCGGAACGCTTTGAGAAATTCCTATGTGTGTGCACAGAAAAGTACAGAGTAAAAAAAATCGCAGGTTCATTTCTTTTCTCTAAAATAATAAAAATAAAAAAACGCTTCAGCTATAGTTAATACGGTAAGCGAAAGCGCATCTCTGTTCATCCACGTTGAAAAACCTTCCGGAGCAATAATAAATTTTAAGACAAATGAACTAATTGACCAGCCGACGGAAAAAATAAGAATCAAAAATCCAAGCGTCAGGAA
>CAYXEE010000416.1:0-2446 GCA_964463935.1 uncultured Chitinophagaceae bacterium
AGCATATAAACATTCTTGACATACGATATTGCACTCGTTATATTTCCATTAACTTCGGTGCAGTTGGCGATTCTTATTCTTCTATAAAAAATTACAATTCCCAGTTCAGAACCACGAATTAAATTATTTTTAGGAATGTTTATGCGCGTAGCTACAACCTCGCTTTTAAAAATCGGAAGTTTTGTCTTATTTTTTTCATCTCTAGTATTTGCCGGTACAACCGGAAAAATATCCGGTAAAATTTCCGATGATAAAACATTAGAACCTGTCGTCGGCGCAAATATAATTATCGGCGGAACATCCCTTGGCTCTTCATCGGATTTTGAAGGAAATTATAGTATTCCGAATGTTCGTCCCGGAACATACGAACTTTCCATTTCTGCAATTGGATATAGAAAACAACTTGTGCGTAACGTAATTGTGAATGTTGATTTTACGACTCGCATTGATGTAAAATTATCTTCTGAAGCGGTGGATATGGATGCGGTAATTGTTACAGCCGAACGCCCGCTTATTCGCCGAGATTTAACTTCAACGCAAGCGTCAGTGGATGCTTCGCAAATAAAAGCTCTTGCCGTTGAAAGCGTAACAGGAATTCTTGTAACGCAGGCGGGAATTGTGCAGGATGCCAACGGCGCGCTTCATTTTCGCGGCGGACGTTCGCATGAAGTTGCGTACACGGTAAACGGCGTTTCGGTTAACGATCCGTTTACGAATACAAACAGCATTACCATTGCTACAAATGCAATCCAAGAGCTTTCTGTTGTGCAGGGAACATTTAATGCGGAATACGGCAATGCGCTCAGCGGCGTTGTTGAAACAGGATTAAAAGAAGGGGGAGAAAAATATAATCTTCAGTTAACTTTTTACACCGGAGATAGAGTAAGTACGCATGATAATATTTTTTTTAATATTAAAGATTTTAATCCGCTGAGCCATTATGTAATGGAAGGAACGTTCGGCGGTCCGCTTCCTTACACATCGAACGATATAACTTTTTTCCTTTCAACAAGGTTTGAAGATCAAAACGGCTGGCTGTACGGCGTGCGGGAACATCTGCCTTCCGATAGACCGAATTTCAGCAATGATTCGCGATGGATTGTGCCGATGGGCGGAGACGGAGCTTTTGTTCCGATGAATACCAGCGAATCGTGGACAACTACAAATCGCTTCAACTATAAAATTACCGGCGCAAGTAAAATTGGATATAATTTTATTCTTAATCACGGCAGATCGCAATCGTATAGTCATGTTTTTCGGTACAATCCCGACGGCAGAGCAAAATCGTACTGGAACGATATTTTTCATTCGATTGATTACGCAAATTTGTTGGATAAAAATACTACGTTACGACTAAATATTTCGTACAGAAATAATGTTTCCGAATCGTACCGATTTAAGGATTTAGGTTCTGCAAATTATGAACCGGAAGAAAATCTCCGCCGTCCGATTAGCGCAACATTTTATTTCGGCGGCTCGAACAATTATAGATTTGAACAACAGGCGCAAACATATTTGTTAAAAGCAGATATTTCGAGCATTCTTACTACGCGGCATGAAATGAAAGCCGGGTTTGAAATTACTCTTCCGCAAATGCGGCAATTAAGTTTTACCGTTCTGCGCGATACGGTAAATTTTTTAACGCCGACAATTCCCTCAATATATGATTACAAATACAATTCGTACGCGCGATTTCCGAAACAGTATTCGGCATACATTCAAGATAAAATGGAATTTGAATCAATAATTATCAACGCCGGAATTCGATACGATTACTTTATTGCCAATGCAAAATATATTGTGGATATATTTAATTACGAAGGGGAAAAACGATTTGCTCCGGCAAAACAAATGGTAAGTCCGCGGTTCGGAATTTCATATCCGATTACCGACAAAGGAACAATTCATTTTTCGTACGGACATTTTTATCAAATGCCGCAGTTGCGGCGTTTATTTGAAAATCCTGACTTTAAATTAAATCCAACGATAAGCGCAACGGTGTTCGGAAATGCAAATCTAAATCCTGAAAAAACGGTAACCTACGAATTCGGTCTTCAGCAGCAATTGATGGAAAATTTGGCATTCACCGTTACCGGATTTTACAAAGATGTACGCGATCTTTTTGCTGCGCAAACAATCCGCGTCAGCGGCGAAAAAGAATTCAATATGTATGTAAATAAAGACTATGCAAACATTAAAGGCGTTACTATTTCGTTTACGAAGAGAAGAACAACAGCAGATTACTTTGGCGCAACGTTAGATTATACGCTGCAAATTGCCGAAGGGAACGATGTAAGCGCAGACGCATTTTTTCTTGATCAGCAGTCCGGCAGAGAAAGCGAAAAAATTGTTGTGCCGCTTGCCTGGGACCAGCAGCACACGCTCAACGGAACGCTTGCGTTTGGAAATCCGAACGATTGGAATGTAAGTTTTATTTCTAAACTCG
>CAYXEE010000417.1:0-2442 GCA_964463935.1 uncultured Chitinophagaceae bacterium
CCTTGCATCGGGAATGCTCGGAGCTAAATCCCAATCGTACTGTTCTTCGCGTTCCGATGTAAATTCTTTCCATAACAGCGTTTCGGTTAGTATCGCTTCATTTTTATCTGCAAGACAAAGCACAGGCGGGATTTTTTTATCTGTCAATCCGTATTTGAGACGGTAAACATAATAGAGCGTTTGAGCAAGAATTGTTGCGCGCACTTTTAAATTTTCCAGATTGCGGTCATATTTAAATTCAAATAAGACGGAGTCTGTGTATAAATCGTGCCGGTCAGAAGTATCATACGGAATAAAAAAGTGCTTTGCATACGCGCTTTTAATATCTTCTTCCGTTTTTCCTTCGTTTAATTCTGCAATAAATTGTTTAGGGCTTGTTTTTAGTTGTACTGTCATAACATTTTATTTTTTCAACAAGAAGGTAGAGAAGTTTTGCAAGATTTTCAATTTTAAAAACAAAAACGCGGATTCCATTTCTGCAATCCGCGTTTCTATAAAATTAAAAACTATGCATTACGATTTTTCTACAAAATCATAATACTGAACTTTAATATCAAACGTTTGTCCTGTTTTATATTGTTGTTCATATTTTCCGGGAAGCGGCGTTACAACTTTCACCGTAGCCCAGCATCCTTGTGCTTGTTCAATAACTGCGTCATAAAGCGGAACGCCGTTAATTGCGCAGGTATATGTTTTTCCAATTTCAGGCGCAAGCGCGGAACTATGAGCGTGCTTTTCCATAATTACGCCGCTTGTGTCTGTTTTTTTCTCATTCCTAAAAATACGCCGACCATAATTGCAAGAATCAGCGCGCCGATAATTCCATACAACAATGTGTTTGAAGGTTTAATCGCCGCCGCCCAGAGCATAATTTTTGTTTCAACTTCGGTAGTCTGCGCGTCGGTTATCATTCCGTATTCTTTCATCGGAGCAAGCCACGATGCTTTCAGTTCGCCGTTCCACGTTTTGTTTACAAACGCATCAAACGCTTTTGCATTTTCTTCGGAATTTTTATTTCCTGCGATGTTAATTTGGTCGTCTATGTAGCGCGTAACTTTATTGTAAAAATCATCGCCGCTGGTAATATTATCAATCGCAATTCCGTTGGATGAAAACACGCCGCTCAGCGTTTTCCAGAATACTTCATCCGCCTGCGTATGCCACTGCGCAACCAATCCGTTAATCGCTTCAATTTCTTTTTCACGATCTTTAGCGTTAACGTACGCCGCCGCTAATTTTGTCGCAACGCCTTTCCAATACGATTCAAATTTGCGTTGATCCGCATAAAGTTTTGGAACGTGGGAAGTAGAAAGCGTTGTAAAGGACAAAAATTTCATATTGTCTTCTACGGAACGTTTAATGTTTGCAAGAACATTGCTCTTTTGCAGAAGCGTCAATTTTTTCATATCGCCGCTTTGCAGCGTGCTGGCATCGTAACGAGCGAACAAACTGTCAACAAGAGCAAACACTGCTTCGTCGCGTTTCTTAATGTTTTCGCTCAGCTCTTTTACTTGCTTTGTCAATTTAGAAATTTCAGATTTATATTTTGTCAATTCGGCAAACAGTTTTGCATTTTGATTGTTCAAGCTGTCCACTTGACCGGTAAGCTCGGCAACTTTTGCTTCAAGTTCTGCAATGCGCGCTTTGCTTTCTACCAATGTTTTGGATTCTGCAAGTTGATCTTTTAATTTTGAAAGCGTTTCATCGTACCCGTCGGGGAACACTGCTTTGTTTAAGAAATCTTGATACTGTTTATATTCATTTTCAAATTTTTCCACGCGCGCGGATAATTTTTGAACATCGTCCGCAGAACCGGCATCGCGGAGATTTTTCATCAGCGTTTTGTATTCTTTTTCAAAATCACGCTTCACTTCGGATGTTGTGCGCTCTTGCGCGAGCGAAAGTGAAAACGTAAAAATTGTTACAAGTGCGATAAGTAATTTTTTCATTTTGTACCTCCTTGCAGCGGAGTAACTCCCGCTTTTGTTACTACGAATTTATCTTTTCCGTTCCACAATTCGTAATTGTTTGTTTTCACATTAAAATTAAATTTCGGGTCCGCCATTTCGGTCTGCGATGCGGCGATAGTATTTTCTATTTTTAATGCGCCTTCAGAAGCGGTAAAAACATACACGTTTTTAAATTTTTTCGCTGCAATAAAATAAAATCCGGCTTTATCGCGGATAACGCGTACTTCTTTTGTTGTTTTTGCAAGCATTGTATCTGCGGCAAATTCTTTTTGCAGCATCGGTTTTACGTTAAACGCAGTCGCGTATCGCGCCGCAGAAACCATTCCGTTGTTATCAACATCCAGAATTTCTTCCGCCTGCCACGCAAAATCTGCCGGCTCTAATTTTAACGATGCGCATCCGCCGGCAAACAACGCTATTGCCAGCAATGCGGCGAGCATTTTTTTCATAATGTTTTCTCCTTTATTAAGTG
>CAYXEE010000418.1:0-2413 GCA_964463935.1 uncultured Chitinophagaceae bacterium
TTTGTTAGCCGCGAATCATACGAATTGAAGATACAGATCTCGATTTATGAGTCAAAAACAGAATGTCCTAAAATTATTTTCGTGAAATTCGCGGCGGATTTTTCCTTTTTCAACTGTCTGTTAGATAAAAGCTCCGTTAGGAGCTGAAACTTTTATTCTTAAGCATAATTACAAACAAGTGTTGATAAACTCTTACAGTACGGCAATCCGAAATGACCGTCGGCTTTGTTGCGTTCGTATGAAAAAAATATTCCACAAGACTCCGCAGAACATTAAAGATTCTCTGAAAGAGATTGGAGAACTTTCTACGCTTTTTTATCTCTATTCTTGCTTTAATTTGCGCGGTTGGTCAGTTTATCGCAACTACGATGAAAGCGGCTACGACATTCTTCTCTTTAATGAGTCCAAGAACAAGAGAATCAAGATTGAAGTTAAGACAAGACAGCGAATTGTAAGTTCACAAACGGATAGAAAGACAACTCATTTCACGCTTTCTGAGAACGAATGGAAAAAATCCAATTTTATTGTTGCGCTATGGTTTGAATTCAACAAGTATTTTATCGTTCCAACTTCTGCCCTTAAGCAAACTCGATCCGGTTCAAAAAAACTTTACAAGTTCATCGTTACAATAAATCAAAAAGGAGAGGTGAGCGATAATGCAAAAAAATATCTGGACAATTGGGAATCAATCATTCAACTCTAACATCCGAATTAACACAATACGAACATAACAGTACGCATCGTTATTATTGTCGAAAATCAAAAAAAAATTATATGCAAAGCGATGCCATAATTTAAAATTATGACATCGCTGCATTTGAAATGAATTTATTTTTCAGTTTTTAATGAGCGGCTGAAGCAGAAGAGTCGTAATCAATTCCCTGCGCTTTTAAAACAGATTTTGCTTTTAATGCAAAAAAGGCAAGATAGCCGAACAAGAAAATTGTTACTATGTACGACATGTGAATATTCCACACATCCGCAAGCCATCCCTGAAACGGAGGAATCAGCGCGCCGCCGAGTATCATCATAATTAAAAATGTTGAACCTTGACTTGTATATTTTCCCAAGCCGGCAATGGCAAGCGCAAAAATACATGGCCACATTACGGAGCAAAACAGTCCGCCGCTGATAAATGCAAAAATTGCTACTTTTCCAGTCGTCAACATTCCAACAGACATTGCAATCATTCCAAAAACCGCAAACACAAGAAGCGTCTTTGCAGGTTTTTCTTGTCCGATAAAAAATCCGATAATCTGAATTGCAATAACAAAAGCGTACGCATACAAATCGCTTACATCCGTGCCGCTTAATGTGTTTGCGCCGAGTATAACTCCAAATGCAACGTACGGAACAATAACGGTAAGAATATTTTTCATCTGTTTAGAAAGATTGAAGACGGTAATCGCGCCCGTCCATCTTCCTATCATTAAACTTCCCCAGAAGAGAGAAATAAAATGCGCAATTTCAGATTCTTGATAGCCGCCGAATTCGGGAAGTTTTAACAGCGCGCCGAGATTGCTTTGAATCGTAACTTCAACGCCAACGTACACAAAAATTCCAATCATACCGTACACTAACTGCGGATATTTTAGCGCGCCGCGCCCGGCTTCAATATGTTCATCCTGCGTAACTTTAGGAAGATTTGAAAAAATAAAAAACACAGCAACGGCAACAAACAGTCCCGCAAGAAACATATACATTTGATTAACAGAACTGATTTCGACATCAACCGTTTTCACCATTCCGCCGAAAAGAAAATAACTAACAATCAACGGACCGATTGTTGTTCCGAAAGAATTTACGCCGCCCGCTAAGTTTAAGCGGTGCGCTCCCGTTTCCGGTTTGCCGAGAGAAATTGCAAACGGCTGCGCGCACGTTTGCTGAACCGAAAATCCGATTGCGATAACAAACAATGCGCCGAGTATCAACCAGTAGTCGCCTATATTCACCGCGCCGATCATTGCAATTGCTCCCGCGGCGGAAATAAACAAGCCGTACACAATTCCCATTTTGTAACCGATTTTGTTCAGAAAATCTATTCTCATCCATCGCTCTATTAAATAAAGCGTAAGCGAGCCGACGAAATACGCAAGATAAAATGCAAGGTCAATCAGTTGCGATTGAAACTGCGACAACCCGAAATGTTTTTTACAAAATGGAATAAACACGCCGTTCGATGCGGCAAGAAATCCCCAAAAGAAAAAAACGGTGATGAGTGTAAAAAACTGCGATTTTACAGAAGATTGTTTGATCATAATTATTCCCTGTATGTTGTAGAAAAATAATTTTTCTCTCGCTAAGAATTACAACAAAAATAACCTTGCTACGTTACAATTTTATTGGCAGGAATTCAACTAAAGAACTGAAGTTACGCAAAATAAAAAAATGCTTCGACTCGGCACAAAAAATT
>CAYXEE010000419.1:0-2401 GCA_964463935.1 uncultured Chitinophagaceae bacterium
ACGCGAAGCGATGAAGATGATTCACACTGCACAAGCAACAGGAATGAAAATTATGATGGGATGTATGATTGAATCCGCAGTAGGAATTTCCGCAGCCGCGCAATTAGCTCCGCTGCTTGATTATTGCGATCTTGACGGGAACGTTTTAATTTCAAACGATCCATTTGATGGAATTCGAAATACAAAAGGAAAAATATTGTTATCTGATAAACCGGGAATTGGAGTATCGCCGCGCGCATAATGTCATCAATTATTAACATACTGCCTGAAAATCTTGCAAATAAAATTGCCGCCGGAGAAGTTGTTCAACGACCGGAATCGGTTGTAAAAGAATTGTTGGAAAATGCCATTGATTCCGGCGCGAATTCAATATCTATTACGATTAAAGCTGCGGGAAAATCACTTATTCAATTAATTGATAATGGAAAGGGAATGAGCGAACAAGATGCAGTAAAAGCATTTTACCGTCATGCAACAAGCAAAATTTCTACGTATGAAGATTTGGAAAGTATTCGCACGCTGGGTTTTCGCGGCGAAGCGCTGGCTTCAATAGCTGCGGTAGCGCACGTTGAACTAAAAACGAAAACTGAAAATGATTCGGTTGGAACTTTAGTGAGAATTGAAGGGGGAGAAATAAAAGAAACATCCAAGATTTCTCATCAACAAGGAACAACTATTTCTGTAAAAAATCTTTTTTACAACACTCCTGCGCGCAGAAATTTTTTAAAATCGAACAATACGGAATTCAAACATATTTACGATACAATTCAACGCCTTGCTTTATCAAAGCCGGAAATTGCGCTTGAATTTACGAGCGATGACGATACAATTCTCGCTCTGCCTTCGCAGGAAATTGAAGATCGATTAAAAAATCTTTTTGGAGAGCGGCAATTTTCGACGCTCATTTCCGTTCACGAAGAAACAGAACTTCTCACGTTGCACGGATTTATCGGGAAACCGGATTTTGCACGAAAATCTAAAGTTGACCAATTTATTTTTCTTAATAAACGTTTCATAATCAGCCGTTCAATCAATCATGCCGTTTTTTCAGGTTATGAACATCTTGTTGAAAAAGGAAATTTTCCGTTCTTTCTTCTTTTCATTGAACTTGATCCGCGTAAAGTTGATGTGAATGTTCATCCTTCAAAAATGGAAGTGAAATTTACAGATGAGCAAAGCGTGTATAGAGTTGTTTCTGCTGTTGTAAGAAAAGCGCTTGGAACAAGCGACATTGTTCCAACAGTAGAATTTTATCGCCCGGCAAATAATTTTTCATCGCTTCATCATGTTGCAATTCCACGTTTTTATCCTGACAGCAATGCGTTTGAACAAACAAAACAACTTCCTTCATCGCAACAGGCGGAAGAATTTCCTTTTGATTTAAGCAGTAATCTGGATAAAATTTTTTCTGGGTCTAACAGAGAGGAAAAAACTTTCGAACAACTTGTACGGCAATTTCAACACGTTCCTCGTAACGATGAAGGAGATGGAACAAAGCCGATTTGGCAATTACACAGCAAGTATATTCTTACGCAAATCCGCAGCGGGTTAATGATTATTGACCAGCATGTTGCTCACGAAAGAATTTTATATGAAAAAGCGTTAGAGCGGATGAATAACGCCGTTCCAGCATCTCAGCAATTATTATTTCCGCAAACAATTCAACTTTCTTCCGGCGATTTTACGCTTGCAAAAGATTTATTGGCGTATCTGCAAACTATTGGTTTTGAAACAAAATTATTCGGGAAAAATACTATTGTGCTTGAAGGCGTTCCGCCGGAAGTAAAAGCCGGAACAGAAACTACAATTTTGCAGGACATTCTTGATGAATTTAAAAACAATCAACTGCGCGTAAAACTCGATGCGCGCGATAATATTGCAAAATCGTTTTCTTGTAAAGCGGCAATTAAAGCAGGAGAAAAACTTTCTGAAATTGAAATGCGTTCGCTTATTGACCAGCTTTTTGCAACATCAATGCCGTATGTTTGTCCGCACGGAAGACCGGTTTTGATAAAATTATCATTACAAGAATTAGATAGAAGATTTTTTAGGACGTAATTATGAAAATAATTACTGTTGCTTTTACTGCAAAACCGGAAAAACAAAATGAAATTATCGAATTATGCGTTGGAATGATTCAACCTTCAAGAAATGAACCGGGCTGTATCAGTTACATTTTTTATCAAAATGTTGCAGAAAAAAATAAATTTTTCTTTTTTGAAGAATGGAAAGATCAATCGGCAATAGATTTTCATGTAACTACCAAGCATTACAAAGATTTTGTTCCCAAATTTGAAACAATGATTACCGGCAGCGCAGATTTACAAATCCGCAGCGTCGAATAACTAACTGAAGTTACGCAAAATAAGAAAATGCTTCGACTCGGCACAAAAAATTAAGG
>CAYXEE010000420.1:0-2399 GCA_964463935.1 uncultured Chitinophagaceae bacterium
ATCACTTTGTGATCTGCGAGAAAATTTATTTGTGAGTTTTTCGAGATGCCCTTTAATCGAAACTCTGTTTCAAGACTCGGATTTAAAAAACAAATGCCGATTCTTCATCGGCATTTATTTTTAATATGAAATTCCTACACCAGCTTATTCTTCACCGCGTAATGCGTAAGTTCGGCGTTGGTATTCATGCGCATTTTTTCGAGTATGCGGGAGCGGTAAGTTGAAACCGTTTTTACGCTGAGCGAAAGTTGTTCGGCAATTTGTGAAACTGTTTTCCCTGATGCAATTGCAACCATTACTTCAAATTCCCTATCGGAAAGATTTTCGTGTTCTGCGGCTTTATTAGAATCTTGCAGAACATCCAATAATTTTTCGGACATCGCCGGACTGACGTATTTTCCTCCGCGAATAATTTTTGTTACGGCATTCACTAATTCTTCCGGCGCGCTGTCTTTTGTCATATATCCGTTTGCGCCGGCTTTTAAAACGCGTAGCGCATACTGGTCTTCGGGATGCATGCTGAGAATTAACACGGGAAGTTTTAATTTCAGCAAGCGAATATCTTTCAACAAATCCAGACCGCTTCTTCCCGGCATACTAATATCAAGTATAACAATATCCCATACTTCATTTTTAATCAGCGATAACACTTCAGCGCCGTTGCTTGCTTCGCCGAAAGTAATTTTACTGATTCCTTCTTCAAGAATCTGTTGTAATCCTTTGCGAACTATTATATGGTCGTCGGCAAGTAAAATACGAAGCATTGCAAAGTTTATGATTGTGATGAGTCGGAGGAATACAACGGCATTTTAACAAGCACCGTTGTACCGCAATTTGGCGCGCCATTAACAAAAATTTCGCCGCCGAATACCGCCGCGCGCTCTTTCATTCCAAGAAATCCGACGGAACGAGGATTGTTAATTTCGTAAGCGCTGATTCCTTTCCCGTCGTCTTTTACCGTAAGAACAACCGTATTCCCTTCTTGGCGTAAAGTGATTTCAACATTTTTTGCGTTGGCATGGCGCACAACGTTTGTTAACGATTCTTGAAAGATTCTAAAAAATGCGGTCGTTCGTTTTTCGTCAAGAACAAATTCCTGCAGCGAAGTTTGAACCTGAAATTGTATTCCCGTCCGTTCCTGATAATCTTTGCTTTGCCATTCAATTGCGGCGGCAAGACCAAGATCGTCTAAAATTCCGGGACGCAAATCGGTTGCAATCTTTCGCACTTTATGAATTGTTGCATCGGTTAACGAGAGCATAGAAAGCAGACGCCTTTGTACTTTTTTATCAGTCTGCTCGCTTTGTTTAATCAACCAGCTTAAGTCCATACGCAAGCCGGTTAATGCCTGACCAAGATCATCATGAATTTCGCGCGCAATATGCGTTCGTTCTTCTTCACGCACGCTTTGCAGGCGAACAGTTAAGGCGCGCAATTGTTTTCGCGATTGGTCAATTTGAATTTCGGAATGCATCCGTTCTGTAATATCTGTAATTGTTCCCACATAGCCGGCAATTATTTCATTTCTTTCTACTTCAGGCAGGGCTTGCGCAAGAACCCAAAGTTCCATTCCATCGGATTTTCGCGCTATGCGATATTCAGAATAAAATTGATCTTTGCTTTCAATTGCGCGTTTCCATTCTGTATGAACTCTTTTTTTATCATGCGAATGAATAGTTTCTAAAAAACCATCGCCCAATGCTTCTTCGGTAGAAAGCCCGGTAATATCGCACCAGCGATCGTTAACATACAAAAAAGAGCCGTCCGGCGAAGCAAGAAAAATTCCAACAGTTGCAACTTTTGTAAGCGTGTTAAACCGTTCGCGCGCATGGCGAAGTTCTTCTTGAATTCTTTTCTGTTCAATTGCGCGAAAAATGGAATGGGAAAGCCGGGTTGAATGTCCCTTAAAAATATAATCTTCCGCGCCCGCCTTCATACTTTCAACAACAATCTCTTCATCTTGAGTGCCGGAATACATAATAAGAGGAATTGCAGGGGCGAGATTTTTAATGTAGAAAACTGCTTCGGGCGCGCTGAGAGAGATGCTGACGAAATCACAAATAACAATATCGGAAAGATACTCCGCCAAAATATGATCAACTTGCTGAATATCTGCAGCATTGCGCAGAACATATTCGATTCCCGAGTTTTTTAATTCGCGTTCAAATATTTCGCGGTCTGCGTTATTATGTTCAACAAGCAATATGTGAATGTGCGTTTCCAATGCATGCAAAGTAGCGAAAACTGCGAAAAAATTCAATATATTTGCTTTTTGTTTTCAACTTCTTTGCTTACTTTTCCTGCATGAAAAATATTCTTTCGCAATTTCACCCGCTTGTGCGATCGTGGTTTACTGCATCGTTTACGGAGCCGTCGCCGCCGCAAATTTCCGGATGGAA
>CAYXEE010000421.1:0-2370 GCA_964463935.1 uncultured Chitinophagaceae bacterium
AGTGCTGCAATTTGATTTTTTTTCAGATCATACACATCGGCAATGTTGTGAATTAAATCTTCGCGCACTAAAAGGTCAATAATTGCTTCGCCGAGTCCTTCTATATTCATTGCTCTGCGCTGCGCAAAATGTTCTATCCGCCCGCGCACTTGTGCGGGACATTCAAAATTTTCGCAATAGTACGCCGCTTCTTCTTCCGGACGAAAAATTTTTGAACCGCATTCGGGACATTTTGCAGGAAACGTAAACGGAACAGATTTTTTTTGCCGTTTCTTAAAATTTACTCCGCTTACTTTGGGAATTACATCCCCTCCTTTTTCCACAAAAACCGTGTCGCCAATTCGAATATCGAGTTCATTAATATAATCTTCGTTGTGAAGCGTTGCGCGGCTCACCGTTGAACCGCCGACAAACACCGGCTCTAATTCTGCTACAGGCGTAATTGTTCCAACTCTACCGACTTGCAGTGTAATGCCGCGCACAACGGTTTCCATTTGCTGCGCGGGATATTTATAGGCAATTGCCCATCGCGGAGATTTTGCGACTGCGCCAAGTTCGTTTTGCTGAGCTAACGAATCTACTTTAATAACAATGCCGTCAATATCATACGGAAGCGATGCTCGCTGTACAAACCACTCATCGCAGAAAATTTTAACATCGTTTATTGTTTTACACAACCGCGTATTGGAATTAACAACAAATCCGAGTTTTTTAATAATTTGTAAATTTTCGTAATGGCTTTTCAGTGTAATATTTTCTGTGCGTAGAAAATATGTAAACATACGTAATCTGCGCTGCGCAACAATTTTCGGGTCTTGAAGTTTCAACGTACCGGAAGTTGAATTACGCGCATTTACAAAAAGTTTTTCACCGTTGCGCTCGCGCTCTTCATTCATTAGCTCAAAATCTTTTTTTGACATAAAAATTTCGCCGCGCACTTCAAAATCTTTCGGAACATTTTTTCCGCTTTCAACGCGCAGCGGAATGGAGCGGATTGTGCGCAAATTATTGGTAATGTCGTCTGCCTGAACGCCGTCTCCGCGCGTTGCGCCTTGTACAAAAATTCCGTTTTTATATACCAAACTGATTGCGACGCCGTCTATTTTTAATTCTGCAACAAATTGATAGTTCTGGTTTCCCAGCAAATCTTGTACGCGGCGGTCAAAATCAAATAATTCTTCTTCGCTGTACGTATTGGCAAGCGAAAGCATCGGAACTTCGTGAGTTACAGTCGGAAATTCTTTTGTCGGTTCGCCGCCGACTCGCTGCGAGGGGGATTCCGGCGAAGAAGTTTCAGGATATTGCTTTTCTAATGCAATCAATTGATTCATCAATTGATCATATTCAAAATCAGAAATAGAAGGTTGATCGAGAACGTAATAATTGTAATCGTGCGTATAAAGAGCATCGCGCAGTTTCTTAATTGCAGCCGTTATGTCTGGCGGTACACTCATTGCAGAATTCTTGCAAGCGTATCGGCGGTAATTCTGTAACCGCGCACGCGCTGTCCGCGTTTACCGACTGAATACTCTTTGCCGTTTAATGTGAATTTAATTTTTCCTGCATCGCTTACCGAAAGAATAATTTCATTTTTAGCGTTCCACTCTCTTTTGCCGCCTGCAAGCACGTAACCCCGGCGTACAGGTTTATCATCAAGCGCAATGTTAATCCAAATAGAATCTATTGCAACAGCACGAAGTACAAGCGATTCGGGAACAACCGTAACAGGAGCTTCGGCGGCAACGGAGGAGACCGCTGATGAATCGGGCGTAGATACTGCCGGAGGAATTGATTTTACTTCTTTTTCTTGAACAATTTCTTGAAATGGCGTTTCGGTTATTGAGCGCTTTGAAACGCTTTTTTTAATATAATTTGTTAGATATAGCGTAAGAAGAATAATTACAACAACTAAAGCAATTGCATAAATTGCTTTGCGGATTTTTGTTTGTTCAGCTAATTCTTTTGCAGCAGCTTCAGTGTTATTATTTTTAAAGCTTTCATCGGTAATTGATGCGGCGGCATTTTGCGCTCTTAACTCTGCATTGGCGCCAAGAATTTGAATTTCGTATTGTTTAATTATTCGTGCAGAATTTAATCCGATAACTTCTGCATACGATTTAAGAAATGCGCGTATATATGTCTGCGGAAGCACATCAAAAGTTCCCCGCTCAATAGCTTCAAGATATTTAATATTTATTCGCGTCTTTTTAGCAATATCGAACAGCGTAATATTTTGCGCTTCGCGTTCTTTTCTTAATTCTTCAGAAAATGAATTCATTACAACTCTCTATGTAATAATTAATTGAGATTACTTGTAACTGAAGTTACGCAGATGGTCATGCTGAGCCTGCCTGCACGAAGCCGATGCTT
>CAYXEE010000422.1:0-2364 GCA_964463935.1 uncultured Chitinophagaceae bacterium
GTATTTGCGCGCGATTGGAATTGAACCGTCTCGCGCAAGGCGTTTTTTCTTAAAAAATTATAGAATGACGTTTCAAGCTTACTGCCGCGGGCGGCGGCTGGGAAAATCGTTTGAGCAAATTCGTCTCGGTGCTGAACTTGATGATGTTACGCTTGGTTACGGATACAATTCGCACAGCGGATTCCGCGATGCGTTCAAGAAAACATTCGGCAAAGCGCCCGGACAAAGCCGCAATGGAGAAGCGATTGTTACTTCGTGGATTGAAAGTCCATTCGGACCATTGATTGCCGCCGCAACATCCGATGGAATTTGTCTGCTGGAATTTACCGACCGAAGAATGTTGGACAATCAATTCAAACGATTGCGAAGATATTTTCAATGCGCAATTATTCCCGGTGAAAATGCGCACATTGTTCAATTGAAAAAAGAATTGAAAGAATATTTCAACGGAAAAAGAAATACATTTTCTGTGAACCTGATTTTTCCCGGAAGTCCGTTTGAAGAAAAAGTATGGAATGCGTTATTACAAATTCCCGCCGGAAAAACTGCGTCCTATAACGATGTTGCGAAAACAATCGGTGCGCCGAAATCATCGCGCGCAGTCGGCAGAGCAAACGGAATGAACCGCATTGCGATTGTTATTCCGTGTCATCGCGTAATAAATAAAAACGGAGAACTTGGCGGCTACGGCGGCGGCGCGTGGCGAAAAAAAATGCTTCTGGAATTGGAAGCGAAATAAAAACTCTGCTTCTCAGCGCTTTTGCGGTTAAAACTTTTATACTGTTTCCATCAGAGTTCTTGCGGCGCAGAAGTATTTGTTTCTACTCACGCGCATTTTTTGTATTTTGAAACACAACATACAGAATTCATCATTAAGAATTTTTTTTGAGTTATGGGAAGAATATTCGAGAAACGTAAATACAAAATGTTCGCGCGGTTCAAAAAAATGTCTAAAGCATTTAACCGCATCGGAAAAGATATTGAAATTGCGGTAAAAGCCGGCGGCACAGATCCGAAAGCGAATTCCCGGCTGCGCATCGCAGTACAAAACGCAAAAAGCGTGAACATGCCGAAAGACCGCGTTGATGCGGCAATTAAACGCGCTTCCAATAAAGATACCAGCGGCTATCAGGAAATTGTGTACGAAGGTTATGCGCCGCACGGAATCGCCGTTGTTGTTGAGTGCGCTACGGATAATAATACGCGCACGGTTTCCAATGTTCGCCATCATTTTAAAGAATACGGCGGCTCGATGGGAAACAGCGGTTCAATCTCATTTATGTTTGAACACAAAGCGTTGTTCAAAATTCCTGTTGATAAAATTAACGATGTGGATGCGTTTGAATTGGAAATGATTGATCACGGACTTGATGATTTAACAGGCGATGAACATTTTATTTATGTGTACGCTTCGTTTCACGATTTTGGTACAATGCAGAAAGCGCTGGAAGAAAAAGGAATTGAATCGGCAAGCACAGAATTGCAATACATTCCTACAACAACAAAAGAATTAACCGAAGCGCAGCAAAAAGAGGTGAACGAACTGATTGAAGCAATGGAAGACGACGACGACGTGCAATCGGTCTATCACAATATGGCGTAACTGTCTCTGCGGTTTTTAGGTAATTATTTTCAATGCTTCGCGAGCGGCAATTTGTTTTGCTGTTTTTTTGGTTGCCGCTTTTCCCTCCCCTTCTACTACGGAACGATTAACTTTAAACGACGCTACGCAGGTAAACAAAAGCGAGTGCGCCGGTCCGCTTTGCGAAAAAGTAAAGAGCGGATTTGACCATTTATGCTTGCTGCACAATTCAAGCAATGTGCCGACAAAATTTTCTTCTATAATCTCGTCCGCTATGGGCGTAAACTGCGGCTCTTGTTCTTTTGGTTCTTTGTCGTTCGGAGCAATTTCAAGAATTCCGCCGACTTGTTGCAGCATAAGCCGGGCTGCTTCCCGCTTTGCAATTTTTTTACTAATCGCACTAAATACAGTTTCATTCTCTTTTGTATCTAACAGAAGTTTGCACGTGCAAGCATAAAGCCGTTTATGGCTTGGTCCTTTTTCTGAAAATAAATATTGCGGCTGCGATTTTACTTTTTGCTTTGCGCATAATTCGCTGAGCAGTCCCACATAATTTATTTCGTCTGCATCGCTTTCTGTCGTCTGGGAAGCGGGCTGAGGCAGGTCTTCCGCTTTTGGAAATTTTGTTTCCGCCGGATTGACTAATGCGCGGTTTAAATATGCTTCCAAAAAGAAAAAAGCGGCGTTGTGTAACGATTCTCTTTTATTTTTTCCAAACGCATA
Organism: uncultured Chitinophagaceae bacterium; assembly: GCA_964463935.1. Classification (GTDB taxonomy): domain Bacteria; phylum Bacteroidota; class Ignavibacteria; order UBA10030; family UBA8401; genus JACFMZ01. The sequence continues at coordinate 2,306 of CAYXEE010000422.1, forward strand.
GTCGCGAGTAGAACATAGTTTTTCGTTGCACAGCGCAATAATACGCGAAACATATCCGC
>CAYXEE010000423.1:0-2347 GCA_964463935.1 uncultured Chitinophagaceae bacterium
AAGTTACAGTTCTTACAACAGACTGCAACAACACAGCTTGCGCAGGCAAATCAAACCCCGCAAGTATTCCTCTCATTGTTCCGTTAAAAGAACAGAGTGAAACAGGGCTTGCATACGGCAAGCCCCGTTTCTTTTTTTAGATAATTAAAATTAAAAGAGGAATGTATGGCATACGCTCAACCAAATAGCGAAGTACAAGAACATGGAACTTTAAAAACAATTCCCGGTTCGCGATTTCAACCGCGAACATATCAAGCTGCAACTGTGTATCAACGAGAAGATTTAATGAATCTTTCCGGCGTTGAAGTTATTAAACGATTATACGATGTAGCGATTTTAGCGTGTAAAAAAGACGATATGAATCTTGCTCATCGCGCAATTAATGAACTGATTGTCGGTTTAGATTTCCAGTATGAAGATATTGCTGTTCGATTGTTTCAGTTATATCAATATTCAAAAGATTGTTTACGTGCAGGAAAAAAAGAAGAAGCAATAAATACGCTGGAAGAGCTTCGTTCAGCTTGGGCGCAGGCATTTCAGTTGAAATAAAAACAGGCAGAAAGAGTTATGGCAGATAATTCGTTAACAGCGCTGCTTTCTTCGCAAGCTCAAATTGAAACAATGATTCAGAAGTATAAAACGAGCTTGTCGAGTAAAACTGTAACGCCGTTAGACAATAAAAAAACAACGCTGACTGCAAAACTAAATGTTTTGAACGCATTAAAAACGCGCATGCAGTCGTTGTACGATGTTTCTAAAGGAATGCTGGCAACCGATTCAACATCCAAATTTTCCGTTTATTCGGTTGCGGCTGCAGATACGGCAATTGTTTCCGGGTCGGCTAATTCGTCTGCGGCTGCCGGCTCGCATTCGTTGTTTGTAAACTCTTTAGCAAAATCGGATTCTGTCGTTTCTTCAAAATTTTCTTCATCGGGGAACACAATTGTTGATACTGAAATGACAACGGAAGAAAAAAATTCCGGTTCGGCAATGCGGCAAATAAAAATTTCAATCGGCGGAGTGGAAAAAGGAACGATTTCAATTCAATTACATTCGGGAACGACGACCGATTCCAACTCCACGGTATTAACGGCAATTGCAACGGCAATTAAATCTTCTGCAGATTTAAAAGATTTCGTTACGGCATCGGTTGTTTCGGTAACGCCGGCAGAAAGTAAATTAGTTTTTACCAGCAAATCAACCGGCGCAACAAATACAATTTCTCTTGAAGATGTAAATGGAACATTATTAGAAACTATCGGTCTTTCGGATTCTATTTTTTCTTCGCGCTCCGGGGTTTCAACAAACAGCGCGGCAGATGATCCGGTATCGGCGCCCGGGGGATTTTTAACAGCCGGCAATGCGGCAAATTTAAACGCAAAATTTATTTTAAACGGAATTGAAATGACGCGCGAAACAAATACGGTTTCCGACGCGCTTTCCGGCGTAACGCTGAATTTAAAATCTGCCCAGAAAGAAAACGATAATCCAACGCAATTTTCTGTTGAAATTGCAAAAGACCAGATTAAATATAACGTTCAAAATTTTATTGTAAATTTTAACAATGTGCTTCTTTATATAAAAGCACAAACTGCAATTGATCCGCAAAACAATGTGCGGCAGATACTTGCAACAGAAACATCATACACAAGTTTGCGGTACAATTTGCAGGCAATTTCTCGAAGCGTTGTAGATACGGTTACGGCGGGAAATCCCGATGTGCTTTCTAAAATAGGTATTACCGCAGGCGCAGACGGCTCCTTGCAAATTTCAGATTCAACAAAATTAGATGCCGCGCTTTCGGGTTCTACAGCTCCGCTGGCGGAACTATTTCAATCTGCAAACGGCATAGCGGCGCAGATTAAAACTATGGTAGAGCCGTATGTTGATTCAAGCGGAGCAATGGCTAAAGCAACAACCAATGTTAGTTTGCAAATTGCGGCAACAACAAATAAAATTAAAGCAGAGCAAAAACGAATTACAAAACAGGTGGACAAGTTTAGAAACGATTTTGCAAAAATGCAGACTGCGGTTTCTAAAGCGGCGCAGCAATTAAGCACAGTAAAAACAATTTTATCAAGTTCATTATACTATACTGCATAAGCGGAGGATGAACGAGGAGCTTTTATGACTTCTATTACAAAAATAGGAAATAGTTCGGCGGTTGAATTGGCAAAGGTTCGGCGGACAAAGCCGGTTACAGAAATTTTACGCGCGAACGAAAACAACGAATCTCCCAAACAAGAAGTGCAAACAAAAAAAATTGTTGAAGATGTTAATACAAAACTTTCAATAATTGGCGCTAAAATTGCGCTCTCTTTTGATATGGAAATGGGAAAAGAAATAA
>CAYXEE010000424.1:0-2342 GCA_964463935.1 uncultured Chitinophagaceae bacterium
GCTATGTTGTAAATCCTGCGGCGAATTATTACTTCTTATTTGTTTCAACATTTCTATTAGTGCTTATCGGCACGTATGTAACGGAAAAAATTGTTGAACCGCGATTAGGAAAATATACCGGCGATGAAAAAGGGGAAGAATTGAAGCCGCTGACAAAAGAAGAAAAAAGAGGATTATTCTATTCGCTTTGTGTTGTAATTTTTCTGAGTATAATTGTTCTTTCAGGTTTGCTTCCTGAAAATGGATTTTTGCGGCGCGCGGACGGCGATGTACTTCATTCGCCGTTTATGTCCGGCATTGTTACATTTATTTTTGTCAGCGCGTTTGTAACCGGGCTGGCGTATGGATTTGGCGCCGGAACAATACGAAAAGAAAAAGATGCAGTGAAAGGAATGAGCAAATCTATTGAAACGCTGGCGAGCTATATTGTAATTGTGTTTTTTGCATCTCAGTTTGTCGCCTATTTTAACTGGACAAACATTGGACTTGTAATTGCCGTAAAAGGCGCAGAATGGCTTCGTTCGTTGGAATTGAGTCCGATTTTTTTGATGATAACATTTATTTTAGTTTCTGCTTCAATCAATATGTTAATGGGAAGCGCGTCGGCGAAATGGGCGTTAATGGCGCCGGTATTTATTCCAATGTTTATGCTTCTTGGTTACACGCCGGAATTTACGCAAGTTTCATACAGAATCGGCGACAGCGTTACAAACATCATTTCGCCGACAATGTCGTACTTTGCATACATTATTGCATTGCTTCAGAGGTATGAAAAAAATGCCGGCATGGGAACGTTGATTGCAACAATGCTTCCCTATACATTTTTCTTCCTCATCGGCTGGTCTATTTTATTTATAATTTGGATTATAGCAAATCTTCCGCTTGGTCCTGGCGCCGATCTCTTTTTAAGGTAATGAAGATATTTCTGCATATACTGAATTTTAAGAACAAAATATTTTGGAAAATTTCTACCGATAGAAGTATCGGGGGAATTGCGAAAAATATCGGTTCGTTTTTAGTTTTTGCCTCATTTGCAGCCGGCGCATATTATTTTTCGCATTTTGTAACGGCGTATCTTTTAACTACAACAAAAATCGGCTTATTCCTTTTTCATCGTTTTGTGGGAATGCTGCTGTTTGTTTTTTTTATTACTATCAATCTTGGAAATATGGTCGTATCGTTTTCAACCTTGTATCGCTCGCCGGAAGTACAGTTTTTGCTTACGTCGCCGGTTTCGTATTTACATATTTTTGCGATAAAATTTCTGGATAATTTTTTTTACAGTTCCGGAACATTATTCCTTGCGGGATTTTCCGTGCTTCTTGGATACGGCGCATATTTCCAATACCCGTGGCATTTTTATCCAATGATAATGTTTGGCGTACTGATTCCGTTTATGTTTCTTGCAGGATGTACGGCGGTAATTGCGCTGTTGTTTGTTATGACTCTTGCTTCAAAAATTAATTTTAAGATTCTTGCCGGAATTGTTGTTGCGCTTTATCTTTCTCAAGTCTTCTTATATTTCAAGGTAACCAGCCCGATTCATTTGGTTCGGGAAGTAATGAAATATTATCCGTATGTTGATGTGTATTTTGGTTCGCTCGATCCGTTTATGGTAAAATTTTTGCCGAATTTTTGGGTTTCTGAAATATTATATTTTTATTCAATGGGAAACATCGGCGCGGTAAGCGGATATATTGCGTTGTTAGTTTTATCTGCGGCGGGAGCGTTTGTATTTTTGCTTGCCGCGGGGAACGCTTTGTTCTATAAAACGTGGATTACTTCGCTTTCTATTAAAACTTTAGGAATGAAACGGATTGAACTAACAAGCTCTTTTTTTGCATTTGGAAAAAAATCTTTTTTTTCGCCGCAAACAGAAGCGATAGTAAAAAAAGAATTCTGGCAGTTTGTGCGCGAGCCGGCGCAGTGGATTCATTTTGTTGTTATGATGGCGCTGCTGGCAGTTTTTCTTTCCAGCGTCGGCTCGTTTGATGTAAAATTAGAATCGCCGGAACTGCGTTCTGTTGTTTATCTTGTTATTTTTGTTTTCAACATTTTTCTTATCAATTCAATTGCGCTGCGATTCGGTTTTCCGATGATAAGTCTTGAAGGAAATGCGTATTGGTCAATCCGCAGTTCGCCGGTTTCTGTAAATTCTGTGTACCGTATAAAATTTTTTCTTACGCTCATAATTTTACTCGTATTGGGAGTTGTTATAGCGTTTGTTTCCAACATACCGAATATCTTTCCGCATAAAATTCCGTCGGCTTTTCCGTGGGAAACAAAATATTATGTTCCGCATGAAGCGCTAAAATTGTTGGCGGTAAATTCAATTGCAATTA
>CAYXEE010000425.1:0-2065 GCA_964463935.1 uncultured Chitinophagaceae bacterium
ATTATTTCCGCCGCGGCTTTCATTGCGTGCCGTTTCCATCCGCGTTTATTATCGGGAATAAAAAAAGTATCGCTGATTCGGCTTAATAATTTTCTCGTACGCTCTTTCGGCATTTTTATTACATCGTTTTTCTTCAACATTGAATTCGGATCAAATGATTCTGTACGAATTACTTCAATGTTCAGATGTTCAATCTCTTTCAACAGTGATTCGTCTTTGGCATAATACGCCGCGCTGCCGACGGTCAACACAGTCGGCTGCCAGCCGAATTGCGGAAGATATTTTACAAATTTTAACGTTCGTTGAACGCCGCTTAATCCGAGCGGAGGAAAATAATACGCGATGACTAAAACATTATTCATAAAAAATATTTTCTAAAATAAACAAGATGTCCCGTACAGCGGACGTTTATGTTCGAACTTTTCAATAAGAATTACAACACAATTAAATTTTTAGGCGAAGAAGAAAGAATTTCCCCGCCGCCGTTTCGAATAACTACACAATCTTCAATTCTAATTCCAAATCGGCGCGGAAGATAAATTCCCGGCTCAATCGTAATCACTTGTCCGGCGTTTATTACATCCGTGCTTGCAGCAGAAATTTTCGGCGCTTCGTGAATTTCCAGACCGACGCCGTGTCCGAGCGAATGACCAAAATAATTTTTGAATCCCTTTTTTGCAATCACATTTCGCGCAGTTGCATCCAGATTTTTCGCTTTCATTCCGATCGCAATGTCATTACACGCTTTTTCTTGCGCTTCCAGAACAATGGAATACACTTTTTTCATTTCAGAAGAAATTTTTCCGACAGCAACAGTGCGCGTCATATCGGAATGATATCCTTGATATACGCATCCAAAATCAAGCGTAACAAATTCACCGGATTTAATTTTTTTGTTTGTCGCGCGTCCGTGCGGCAGCGCGCCCCGCTCTCCGCTTGCCGCAATAGTTTCAAACGCATCTCCTTCTGCGCCGAATTTCTTGTGAAGATACGAAATTTCTGCGGAGATATCGTTTTCAGAAATTCCGGGTTTTATTATTCCCAAAAGTTTCTGGAATACTTTGTCCGAAATTTCTGCCGCCGCATGGATAAGAGAAATTTCTTCTTCTTCTTTTATTGCGCGAAGATTTTCAACAATATTTTCCGCAGCGGAAAGTTTCTTTGCGCCGATAAATTTTTGACACGACGTAAAACTTGTAATCGTACAATGGTCTTGTTCGTAACCGATTTTTTCTAACGAAATAAAAATATTTTTCTTTGAAGCAAATTCAATCAAATTTCCTCTGCCGATAATTTTTTTATCCGCAGTAACTTCCGTTTGAATTTGTTCTTTGTATCGGAAATCGGTAAGAAAAATAACGGCATCGCGCTGAACTATAAGCAGAGAATTTGAGCCGCTAAATCCGCAAAGATAGCGAACCGTCGGCAAATGCGTGCTGATGAATGCGTCTAAACGTAATTTTTGAAGTACGGCGCAAAGCGCGGAAATTCGTTGTTGGTAGTTCATTTTAGCTGTGATAATTCGGCGCTTCTTTGGTAATGTGAATATCGTGAGGATGACTTTCGCGCAATCCGGCATCGGTCATACGGACGAACTGAGCTTTTTCCTGCATCATTAAAATATTTTCAGCGCCGCAATAGCCCATTGCAGCGCGAAGTCCGCCGACCATTTGATACACCGTTGCGCTCAATTCGCCTTTGAAAGGAACTCGTCCTTCAATTCCTTCCGGCACAAGTTTTTGAATATCATCTTCAACATCTTGAAAATAACGATCCTTGCTTCCATCTTTCATCGCATCAAGCGAACCCATTCCGCGGTAAATTTTATACGTTCTTCCTTCATACAAAACTTTTTCACCGGGAGATTCCTGCAATCCGGCGAACAATCCGCCAATCATAATACTATCCGCGCCGGCGGCGATTGCTTTGGCAATATCGCCCGTCTGTTTTATTCCGCCATCTGCGATGATTGGAATTTTATATTTGCGCGCAGCTTTTGCACATTCCATAATTGCTGTAACTTGCGGAACGCCGACTCCTGCAACAACGCGCGTTGTGCAGATTG
>CAYXEE010000425.1:2115-2332 GCA_964463935.1 uncultured Chitinophagaceae bacterium
GTCGCTTCGCCAGTTGCAACATTGCCGGCAATTATTTCTACGTGAAATTTTGATTTTACTTTTTTTACCATTTCAATAACGCCGCTCGAATGACCATGCGCAGTATCTATAATAACAACATCAACGCCGGCTTTAACTAATGCATCAACGCGTTCTATTGTATCGGAAGTTACGCCGACCGCAGCGCCGACACGCAAACGACCGTGTTTATCTTTAC
>CAYXEE010000426.1:0-2321 GCA_964463935.1 uncultured Chitinophagaceae bacterium
TAACCTATGGCTACTTTTTTACTCTAACTCCTTTTATTTTGGACAGCAATGTAAAGTACTAAAGTTACGCAAAATGATGTTTAAGGACTCAAAACCTGAATCCCGTCATTCCCGCGAAGGCGGGAATCTATGAATTTGAACTGATTTCAATGTACGGATGCCCGACTAAAGCATTTCCCAAAGGGATTCCTTAGGAACGGGCATGACGTTTTTCTTGTTTTGCGTAACTTCAGTAAAGTACAAATTTGTTTCAGTTTTTTTTGCGGCGCGTTTTTTTTCGCCTGCTCTTTTCCTCAATATCGTTTTCTGCAAAACTAAAATCAATCTGCCGGCGTTCGGGATTTACTTTTTCAACGCGCACCGTAATTGCATCGCCGAGCCGGAATGTTTTCCCGCTTCGTTCGCCGATTAAAGAATAATGTTTTTCATCATACGAATAGTAATCATCGTTCAAATCTTTAACATGCAGCAATCCTTCAACAAGCAAATCGTTCAATTCAATAAAAATTCCGAATTGCATTACGCCGGAAATTACTCCTTCAAACTCATCGCCGATGTGCTGCTGCATATATTCTACCTGCATTACTTTTACAGATTCGCGCTCCGCTTCCGCCGCAACGCGCTCTCGTTCAGAACACCATTTGCACGCGCCGGGAAGTTTTTTGCGATGCTGCTGCATACGAGAGTGATTCATTCCGTGCAAATATTCATCTAATAAACGATGCACAATCAAATCCGGGTAGCGGCGAATTGGAGAAGTAAAATGCGCGTAATAATCAAACGCTAAACCGTAATGACCGATATTTTCTGTAGAATATATTGCTTTCGCCATGCTGCGAAGGGCAACCTCGTTAATCACATTTTCTTCTTTTGATCCGCGCGCGTGTTCCAATAATTGCTGCAATTCTTTTGATGATGCGGCGTTGGAAACGTTTAACTTATATCCGAATTTGTGTACGAAGAGCGAAAGATTGCGCAGTTTTTCCACGTCGGGTAAATCGTGAATGCGGTACACAAACGGCGGCGGCTCTTTTCCAATTTCCAATTTCGCAACATAAGCGGCAACTGTTTGGTTTGCCAGTAACATACATTCTTCAACAAGCTGGTGGCTTTTCAATCTCTTTTTTAAGACAATCGTTTCCGGTTTACCTTGTTCGTTGTACGTAAATTTTGCTTCGGGAGAAGCAAAATCTATGCTTCCGTTTTTCATCCGCTTCTTGCGCAAAATTTTTGCAAGCGACCATATCTCCGTCAGCAAATCGGAATAATTGCCGATTTTTGTATCGAGAATTTTTTCCGCTTCTTCGTACGTAAATCTGCGTTTGGAATTGATAACGCTCCGCGCAAAAGAATACTCCCGGACTTTTCCTTTTTTTGAAATCGTCATAAAGCAGCTGAATGCAAGCCGGTCAACGCGCGGATTAAGACTGCAAAGATTGTTTGATAATTTTTCCGGAAGCATTGGAACAACTTGGTTTGCAAGATACACGCTTGTTCCTCTGCTGAACGCTTCATCGTCGAGAACAGTTCCTTCTTTTACATACGCGGAAACATCGGCAATATGCACGCCGAGTTTATACTCGCCGCCTTCCATTATTTCAAGAGAAAGCGCGTCGTCAAAATCTTTTGCGTCAAACGGATCAATGGTAACAATATCAATATTCCGCAAATCAAGACGGCGTTCAATTTCTTCGCGCGGAATCTGCGAAGGAATTTTTGCAGCAAACTCTTCCACTTCGCGCGGAAATTTTTTCGGCAGCTTAAATGCGTGCATTACCGATTCAATTTCCACAAATGGATTTCCCGCTTTGCCGATTTTTTGTTTTACTTTTCCTTCAGGATTAAGGTGTTCGTCTTTCCATTCGAGCAATTCAACAAGAACTTTGTCTCCCGCCTTGGCGCCGCCGAGCGATTCCGGCGCAACATAAATATCGCGCGGCATTACCGGGTCATCCGGCAGAACAAAATAAAAATTTTTGCTTCGTTCCAGCGTGCCGATAAATTCTTTTGCAGCGCGATGGACAACGCGGAGAATTTCTCCTTCGCCGTCAAACTCATCCGGCGTTTTATTTTTCTTTGCGGCAAATAATCCGATATCAACGGTATCGCCGTTTAACGCGACGCCGAGAAATTTTTTATCAATAAAAATACGTTTGCGCGTTTCTGTAATTTCAACAACGGCGTCTCCTTTTTTAAACAGAGAAATAACGCCGCGAATTCCTTGTTGCTGCGAAATACGCTGGTAGCCGCGTTTTTTTGTCCACGCTAATTCCTGCTCATCAACCATCCCCTCGATTGTCCGATCTGTGACGAAGCCGGCG
>CAYXEE010000427.1:0-2318 GCA_964463935.1 uncultured Chitinophagaceae bacterium
ACTTAAGCGTGCCTCGCTCAGCATGACCATCTGCGTAACTTCAGTTATTAAAAAATTAAATATTACAAATCAAGAAGAAGTTTTCACAATTCTTGAACAGTACTATCCACAAAACCAAATTCGTCCGGCGACAAGATATTTTATAGAAGAATTATTTTCGCATGATTACACTGAAAGAAACAAAAGAAAAGATTGATGGTGACGCTAAATATTGGCAAACTCATCTTATGAATTTTGTCGATGATTTTCGCTATTATAGAAAACATCAAGCAATAGAAGAATCTTTTAAGCAAACAAATGAAAAATTTGATGCGTTGCTGGCATCAACTGCGGAGCAACTTTGTTCTGAATTGAAGATGACTTCGCCGCATTGGATAGGAAATATTCCAGCCGTAAAACAAGCATGGTTTGTTTCCGGCATTGAAAATTTAAAAGCAATTGCGCTTGTTGAAAGCCCGATACATTTTAGAAAAAGAAAAATATTTGTTATGGAAAATTTTTTACATCGTGTGTAATCTGAAAACATCAATTACAAAAGGGAAAGTATATGCCACAGCAATACAAAAATTTAATCAACGGAAAATGGGTTGATTCAAAATCCGGTAGAACGTATGAAAGCAGAAATCCGGCGAACTGGAGCGAAGTAATTGCAACATTTCCAAAATCAACAAAAGAAGATGTTGACGATGCAGTGAAAGCGGCGAGAGCGGCGTTTGAAAAATGGAGATTAGTACCGGCTCCGGCGCGCGGCGACATTATGCGAAAAATCGGCGACTTGCTTGTTGCCCGTAAGGAAGAACTTGCAAGAGAAATGACGCGCGAAATGGGAAAAGTTCTTGCAGAAACGCGCGGCGATGTTCAAGAAGGAATTGACACAGCGTATTATGCCGCGACCGAGGGACGAAGATTATTTGGAAATACAGTTCCATCCGAATTGCCGAACAAATTTGCAATGGCAATTCGTGTACCAATCGGCGTTGCGGGAATTATTACGCCGTGGAATTTTCCGCTTGCAATTCCAACGTGGAAAATGTTCCCGGCGATTCTTTCCGGCAATACAGTTGTTTTCAAACCGGCAAGCGACACTCCGAAACTTGCAACAATGCTTGTAGAAATTATGGTTGAAGCCGGGCTTCCCGATGGAGTTGTAAATATTGTCCATGGCGGCGGCGGCGAAGTCGGTAATGCAATTACTTCGCATCCCGATGTGGATTTAATTTCGTTTACCGGTTCAACGTTAATTGGAAAACAAATTTCCAGAGATTCTTCCGATACATTGAAAAGAGTTTCTTTGGAACTTGGCGGAAAGAACGCGCAGATTGTTATGGATGACGCCGATCTTGATCTTGCGCTTGAAGCTGTTCTTTGGGGCGCGTTTGGAACAACGGGACAGCGATGCACAGCAACTAGCAGATTGATTATTCACGAAAAAGTGTATGACAAATTTTTGGGAATGTTAGTTGAACGCACGAAAAAACTTCGCCTTGGCGATGGACTTCTTCCGACTTCCGATGTTGGTCCGTGCGTTAATGAAGGTCAACGAAATTCTGTTCAAGAATATGTTGAAATTGGAAAGAACGAAGGAGCGAAACTTGTTGCCGGCGGAAATATTGCAACGGAAGGCGATCTTGCAAAGGGCTGGTTCCACGAGCCGACAATTTTTGCCGATGTTACTCCGAATATGCGCATTGCTAAAGAAGAAATTTTTGGTCCGGTGCTTTCTGTACTGAAAGCAAAAGACTTGCACGATGCAATTTCAATTTTGAACAACACTGTATATGGACTTTCCTCTTCAATCTTTACGCAAGATGTGAACAATGCGTTTACCGCAATGCGCGACATTCAGGCGGGAATTACATATATCAACGCCGCAACAATCGGCGCAGAAGCGCATCTCCCGTTCGGCGGAGTGAAGCAGACCGGCAACGGACATCGCGAAGGGGGCTGGACTGTGTATGATTTCTACACAGAATGGAAAGCGCTGTATGTTGATTACAGCGGAAAACTTCAACGCGCACAAATTGATAATTACTAAAATTATTTGCGGTTGCAGATTAATTCTGCAACCGTAATATTAAATTTCATGCAAATTTACAGACATCATAAAAAGTTTTCAGCGCTTCCGGAGGGACGTCCGTACATTACGTCATTGTACGAACATCAAGAATTTTTTTAAGTACTTGCATACTTTTTCTTCATCAATTTTTCTTGAACCAAAAGTATGAAAGGAGACTTTTATGTCTGCATCGCTTACCGATAAAAAAGAAACATCTGTTCCTGCAAACGGCAATAAAATACAATATTCGCCTGTTCACATC
>CAYXEE010000428.1:0-2314 GCA_964463935.1 uncultured Chitinophagaceae bacterium
TCCGAGCGTCGCCTGCATTGCATCAATAATTGCTCCTTCGTGATTCGATTGAAAAAATGTTAACGATACTTCGGGAAATTTAATCAGCAGCTCTTCTTCAATTTCACGCAGAGTCTGCGCGCCGTAAATGTGCGGCTCGCGCATTCCGAGAAGATTCAGATTCGGTCCATTCACAACAAGAATATTCATTGTTCCTGCCCGGTGTTTTCGTTGGTTTCGGTTTCTTCAATTGAAAATTCCTGCGCAGAATCTGTTTCGCCATTTTCGGAATTTTCTTTTCGAACTTTAATTGTGGTTTTTTCGCTCGCTTTGTGCGCGCGTAAAACTTCTTCATCAACATATACGCGCACTGCCGGCTTCAGATAAATATTTTCAATTCCGTATTCGTTTAATGCCTGCGCAATAACCGATGCTTTGCGCATCTCATTCAATTTTTTGTTTACAATAATAATTTTTTCCGCGCGCAGAATGCAATACCCGCCGTCGAAATCCCCTTTTTCATAACGGATTCGAACGCCAAGTTCTTCCGCCGCTGCTTCCAATTCCGGCAATAATTCTTCAGGATTCATACTTTTTCGAATGGTTCGTTAGAAATTTTCTCGCGCTTATATTTTTTCAGCGGTTGAAAAATTACAATCGGAATTATTGTGTAATAGCACAGCATCGCAAGAAACGGCAAGCCCGAAAGAGCCGTTATGCGCGCAAGAAATGCTTTTCTAAATTCTATCAACTCCCAATTTCCCCAATAATTCAATCCGATAATTTTCCAATCGAGCAGCGCGCAGTAAATTTCTAAAGGAATAAACATAAAAAACAAAATTGCGCTCATCATCAGCCAGCCGTGTTCTTTCATTGTTCGGCGCGTAGTTTTCAAATATCCAACGGCAGAAAAAATTGTTATCGGATAGACAGCAAAAAGAAGAATGGAATATTTTGCTATTGTAGTATAGATGCTGCGTTCAAATTCCGGCGCAAGTTCTGTTTTAAATTCCGCCGCGCCGAATTGCAGTAAATGATCGCACAACAATGTTCTATATGTATATATTCCAAGCCACGAAAGGAATGAAAGAACAACTACCAATTGAAATATTTTTGCCGAAGTTTTTTCCATAGAAAAAGATACGAACAATTCGCTGTTCAAACAATATGCGTCATCGGATAAGAATTTTTCTTACGCGCTGTCGCTGTTTTACCGCCTCTTTCCCTTTAATAATAATTGCCATTGCAAGATGAGCGGCGCGCAATTCTATAATTTGAATTTCGCCGATTTGTTCATCTTTTGTACCGAGAATTTTTTGCGTTTTTGTATCGCGAATTTCTTTTCCGCTTTCAAATACCGGCAAAACATCGCCGATGCGAATTCCGTCCTCTGTGCCGAGATTGATAAACACTTCGTCGCCGTCCACAACTACAATTTCGCCGTTTACAAGCCGACGTTTAAGATGTATTGAAGTATCGGCGGAAACTGAATCTAACTGCACTCGTCCGGGCAGTAAAACAACTTTGCTTACAAGCGAAGGAACTATGCGCTCTAATTTTGAAGCAAAATCTTCCGTGCATTTCATTACCGCTTCGCCGATTACAGTTTTGTTAAACGTTTCGCTTCCGAAGGAAAGTTCATCAAGCGTGTAATATTGATTTGTTCGGTCTGTCTGTTTTCCGAACAGCGTAATGCCGAGTCCGCGGTCTTTTGCAATACCTTCGGCGTCTCCTTCGTAAATTACCGCCTGATTTTTTTTGTTCCCGAATTTAGCGGCATCGTACACGGTAAATGAAAATTTTAATTCGCCCGTAAACGATTCGTAGCCGGCTGTTAACTGATCTCCCATAATAAAACGCTGAACAGAACAATCCGTAATGGCTGCGGTAATAATATATCGCACGCGGAAATAATCCGCATAGCGTTTCAGATTTTGATATTCGGAAATTTTTGCATCGGCAATTGCCTGTTGGCGAGCAAAATCTTTTACGGCATTCGGAGAAATTACGCCGACTTGAAATCGTTCGCGAACATACACGGAAAGAAATCGAGGAATATCGGTTTGAATATTCCATTTTCCGGTAAAGCCGCTGGCATCGTTGAACGGAACAAACAAAATCAGCGTATCGGATGAAAAATATTTTTCATCCGGCAGTTGTGAAAAAACCGGCAGAGAACAAAGAGCGAGTAAAAAGAATAATTTTTTAATCATACAATAAATATTTCGCGCGCACGTTCATAAATTCATCAACCGCAGGTTTCCACGAAGCAATAATTGATTCGGCAGATTTTCCCGCCATTAACGCTTTTCGTATTTCATCCGTCCCCGCAACT
>CAYXEE010000429.1:0-2309 GCA_964463935.1 uncultured Chitinophagaceae bacterium
CAATTTCTTTTACTGTCTGCTGACATTCTTTTGCCCATTGCACCGTAAGTTTGTTCGATTCAAAAGCATATTTTTCATCGCACGGATATGGCGGACATTCATCTAATACCATCATAATATCCGAACCAATCGCTCGTTCAATTTCAATAACTTTGCGCGGAGTAAAGTGGTGCGAGGAACCATCTAAATGCGATTTGAATGTTACGCCGTCCGGTTTAATTTTCCGCAGTTCAGTTAAGCTAAAAACCTGATACCCGCCGCTGTCTGTAAGAATTGGTTTATTCCAATTCATAAATTTATGAAGTCCGCCCATTGAACGCAGAACATCAATTCCGGGACGTAAATATAAATGATACGTATTGCCGAGAATAATTTGCGCGCCAATTTCGCCAAGTTCGCGCTGCTCAACAGCTTTTACTGTTCCTTGCGTTCCCACAGGCATAAAAATTGGCGTCTCAACAACGCCATGGTCTGTTTCGAGAATTCCTGCTCGGGCTGATGATTCGGTATGAACTAACGTGAACTTCACGCACTAAAGATACAAAAAATAAGGCGGGTTTTCAATGAAATGCTACTCTCTGGCTATCATCGAATCCAAACCATTTCAACTTCATGCTTTTCTTCTAATATGTCAAATTCGTGATGATCGGAACTAAGAAGTTTTACATGTAAACGTCTCGCTTCTGCTACTGCTATTGCATCTGCAAGAGATATTCGGTATGCAGCTTTTAATCTGCCAGCTTCAAGAAATGTTTCATCAGTGATATTATTTATAATTTGAAGTGGGAACTGCTCAACTAATTCTTTTACTTCATTAGCCTTCTCTTTTCCTTCAATTCTATAAATGTCGTAATACACTTCCAGAAAATAACAATGTGCATTGATGTTTGTGTTTCAGAATCTAATAACACATTTTCTACAATATCGGCACCATGTTCATTATTCAGAAAAGCTAATAATGCACACGCATCAAGAAGAAAAGAACTATTCATTTCTCAAGTTTTTTCTCTTCGCGTTTGCGTAATTGAAATGCCTCAACGCTCAATTGCGGATTTTTAAGGATGCCCTTTGCTTTTACTACAGATTTCCTTCTTGTTTCCTTAAAAAGCACTCCCTCATCGGTTATTATTGGTGTAAATTCTTTACCGATCATTGTTTTTGCAATTTGCTCAGGTAATATTACCGTGTTGGAATTTATTATTATTGGAGACATATTCTGTTATGTTTACAAAAATTTACTCAGAACTATACTGAGAAGCAAATAGCTGAAAGGTTAACTTCTCTCTTTATCCTTTATCACCGTCCACAATTCATCTGTTGTTTGCGCAAGACGCTCTGCAAGATTAACGAGAATTTTATTTGCTATATCAGGATGGTTGCGAATAACTTCATCAATATTACTTTCAATGCACATTACTTCCGTTGTTTCTTCAGCAATCATTGTGGCGGTGCGCGGACGCGCAAGTATTCCGCTTAGTTCGCCGAAAATCATTCCGCGTTGAGAAATTTCATTAACTTTTTTATCGCCTTTATACACTCCAACCGAACCATGCATAAGCACAAACCAATCAAATGCAAGTTCGCCCTCGCGGCTTATCACTTCTCCTTGTTGAAAAATTTTTCTTTTTTGAATTAATGTCATAATTTCCTCTTACGGTGAAAGACGAAAAATCTTCCACGAATTATTTTCAGATTTTCTATATGCAATTCTATCGTGCAGCCGGCTCGCTCTTCCCTGCCAAAATTCAAATTCGTCCGGCACAACTCTATAACCGCCCCAAAATGGCGGCAGCGGAATTTGTCCGTTCTTAAATTTTTCAAGCATTTCGCCAAATGCTTTTTCCAAAAGCTCTCGAGCGGTAATTACACTGCTCTGATGCGAAGCCCACGCGCCGATTTGGCTGTCAACTGGACGCTTGCAAAAATATTCGTACGATTCCAACGGCGTAATTTTTTCAACTTTCCCTGTTATACGAACTTGCCGCTCTAACGGTTCCCAAAAAAACAACAACGCGGCAAAAGGATTTTCCGACAAATCTTTTGCTTTTGCACTTTCATAATTTGTGAAAAAAACAAATCCTTGTTCGTCGTAATTTTTTAAAAGAACCATCCGCGCAGAAGGTCTTCCTTCTTTCGAAGCTGTTGCAAGCGTCATCGCATTCACTTCAGGAATTTGCGATTTCACCCCCTGCTTAAACCAAATATCGAATTGTTCAAAAGGATCTCTCGAAACATCATGTTCGTCAAGCGATCCCTTTTTGTATTCTGTTCGTAAATCTGCTAATGAATTTTGTTCTATCATTGCTCCA
>CAYXEE010000430.1:0-2303 GCA_964463935.1 uncultured Chitinophagaceae bacterium
AATCTGGCGCCGCGCGTTGCTGTTGCGGTTGTTGCAATTCCGCTGATTTTATTTGTGTGTTATTACGGCAAACTTCCGTTTTTTCTATTTGTGCTTGGCGTTGCAATGCTCGCTTCGCGGGAATTTTTTCAGCTTGCAAAAGCAAAAGGTGGAAATCCGCAGATAGGAACAGCAATGGTTAGTATTGCTTTGCTTCATCTTGCATTTTTTCACGAACAGATACAATATTTTATACTTCCGATGTTTGAAGCGAGCGGCGGAATTTCTCTGCTTACAAAACTGCAGCTTTTTCTTACGCTGTTTTTGTTATCTCTTGTAATTATTTTTCTTATCGAACTTTTCCGGAATGCCGGTTCAGTGTTTTTAAATGCCGGTTATACAATTTTCGGAATTGTGTATGTCGGATTATTTCTTTCAACGCTGGTTGGGATACGCGAATTATTCGGCGATGAGTTTCCGATGATGCTTGCGGCTCAAAGCGCAGGCGTGGATGCAATGCTTTCTTCTCCATTAAAAGAAATTACATATTCGTGGGGCGGCGCTACAATTATTTCTATTCTCGCTTCAATTTGGATGTGCGATACGGCGGCGTACTTCGGCGGGCTTTCGATGGGAAAACATAAATTATTTCCGCGCGTCAGTCCGAACAAATCCTGGGAAGGTGCAGTGTGGGGATTTATCGGCGCGGTTGCAACAATGATGATTGCTCAACATTATTTTCTGCCGTATGTAAAATTTCATCAAGCAATTATTATGGGAATTATTATCGGTGTGTTCGGACAAATCGGCGATTTGATTGAATCATTGATTAAACGCGATGCCGGAGTCAAAGATTCTTCATCACTAATTCCCGGACACGGCGGCGTGTTAGACAGGTTTGATAGTTTAATTTTTGTTTCGCCGATTTTATATCTTTATATAGATTTTGTAATTCTCTCTTAAAATTATTTTTACAAAATATGTCTGAACAATTTTTTACAATTAAAGAAGCAAGCGAATGGGCTACGCAATATTTGGGGAAGAAAGTAACAACGTCAAATATTTCGTATCTCATACAGTATGGACGCGTAAGAAAAATTGGAGACAATGGCGGAACGCAAATTGCCAGGGAAGAACTTTTACAATATTACAAGTCGCATGGAAACAAACGTGAAGCCGCATGGAAAGAGCAGCTTGGTGAGGATTTAAATTGGGCTTTATCGTTTGAACAGTATAAAGAATCTGAAACTACGAAGCATGTCCATCGTTTGCATCCCTATAAAGGAAAATTCATTCCTCAGTTGGTAGAATATTTTTTAGATGGTCATACCGATAATTTTAAGAAAGAAATATATTTTAAGAAAGGGGATGTAATTCTTGATCCATTTTGCGGAAGCGGCACAACGCTTGTTCAAGCAAATGAATTAGGAATGCATGCTATTGGTATTGACATTTCAGCATTTAATAGCGTAATAAGCAATTGTAAGATTACAAAGTTTGATTTGCATGATGTTCAAACGGAAATTACTCGAATTACGAAAGCACTTAAAAATTTTTTACTCAATTCTCACACTGTTGAATTTGAAGAACAATTATTGAGAGAATTATACAAATTCAACAATGAGTTTTTCCCTGTCCCAGAATACAAGTTTAAACTTCAACAAGGCGAAATAGATGAAGACTTATATGGAAAAGAGAAAGAGGAAGCATTCCTTCCTATTTACAATAAACTGGTAAAGCAATACAACGTTAAACTTCGTCAGGACAAAGAAAGTAATTTTTTAGACAAATGGTATTCACAGCACGTTCGTAATGAAATAGAATTTGTTTTTTCGGAAATCAAAAAAGTTAAACGTGCGAATACAAAAAAAATAATCACGATAATGTTAAGCCGCACGATACGTTCCTGCCGTGCGACAACACATGCTGACCTTGCAACTTTACTTGAGCCAATAACAACAACGTACTACTGCTCCAAACACGGGAAAATTTGCAAACCGCTTTTTTCCATTCTCAAGTGGTGGGAAACATACTCAAAAGATACGTTAAAACGGTTATCGAATTTTGATGCATTGCGTACAGAAACGTTTCAACTTTGTTTAACAGGAGATAGTAGAAGTTTAAATCTATTTGAAGAATTAGAAAATAAAAGCAAAGAATTTGGAGAACTCGTTCGCAAAAAGAAGATTAAAGGGATTTTTTCAAGTCCGCCATACGTAGGTTTAATAAATTACCACGAACAGCATGCGTATGCCTACGATCTTTTTGGGTTTGATAGACAGGATGAATTAGAAATCGGTCCGCTATCGAAAGGACAGGGCAAA
>CAYXEE010000431.1:0-2298 GCA_964463935.1 uncultured Chitinophagaceae bacterium
CATCAAAAATATTTTCTGAAATCGGAACAATATTTTTCAATCCCGATTCTTCTTCTGCTTCGCGCAGAGCTACGGTTAATGTATCAGAATTCCCGTCCGAATGTCCGCCAAGCTGCAGCCATTTATCTAACTTGTGATGATGCGTCATCAGCGTATGCGTCCGCTCTTTGTTTACAATAAATGAAGAACCGGTAATATGCCCGGTACGAAGCATTCTTTCAAAACAATCCGCGTTCTGCCGTACAAATAAAATTATTTTTTCAAGCATATCTTTTTCGTGCGCATCGCTTGGATAATAATTTTCTAATTTTTCTAAAAGAAAAGTTCTGTGCATTATTATTCTATGTAGATTGAAAAAAGATTGTAAATACTCAGCGTTGCAGAAATAGTATGCACCGCGCCATTTATGTTATAGAAATTTGAAAAATATTCTGATTGCAACGAGTATTTACTGTACTGCTCAAATTTCTGGTCGTAAGAGTAAGCGACGCTTACGGTGAGAAATGAAAATGCCGGAATTTTAATCTGTGCGTACATTCCAAATGCAAAGGGATTTTCCAGCGTTCCCTTATTATATGATGTAACTGTTTGCGCCGGTAATTGCATTTGTTCGGGATAATAAACAAATGTTGTTGTTGAATACTGCGAACTTCCCCAATGCCATAACGGCGTAAGATGAAGCGATACGTTTTTGCCATCGGGATTTTGAGCAAACAGCAATGACGTAAATACTGCAAAGAAAAAAATATATTTTATTTTCATACTACTCTCAAAAAAATTATTTGTTCACAACGTTGATTGGCGTTCCATTTAAAAATGCTTGAACATTGTCTGCTACAGTTTTCAGTAATCTCTGCCGTGCGGCATAAGTTGCCCACGCAATATGCGGTGTGATGATACAATTTTTTGCACGTAATAATGGATTTTCTTTGTTCGGCGGCTCTGATGAAAGCACATCCAATCCTGCGCCTGCGATGTATTCGTTGTTGAGAGCGTTTGCAAGCGCGTGTTCTTCAATTACTCCGCCGCGGCTGGTGTTAATAAGAAATGCCGAGCGTTTCATTAAGGAAAGATTTTTTGCGTTGATAAGATTTTTTGTTTCATCATTTAACGCGCAATGAATAGAAATAACATCGCTGTTTTCAAAAAGAAATTTTAGTTCAACAAAGGAAACCTCGCAGGTTTTTAAAACCTGCGAGGTTTTATATTTTTCCGGCGCGCGTGTTGATACAAGAACATTCATTCCGAATGCAATGGCAATTTTTGCAACGGCTTGTCCAATATTTCCGAAACCGATAATGCCGATGGTTTTACCGGAAATTTCCACAAGCGGAAAATTCCAGAACGAAAAATCTTTGCTCGAACTCCAAGCTCCGTTTCGCACAGCATCAGAATGATATCCGGCGCGATGTGTTAATTCAAAAAGCAACGCAAATACCATTTGCGCAACGGACATTGTGCTGTATGCGGGAACATTTGTTACAATAATTCCGCGTTCTTTTGCCGCAACAACATCAACCACGTTAAAACCGGTTGCGAGAACGCCGACATATTTTACATTCGGCAATTGATGAATTATTTCTTTTGTAAGAACAACTTTGTTGGTGAGAATTATTTCGGCGTTTTTTGCGCGTTCAATAATTTCGCGAGGTTGTGTTCTATCATAGATGGAGCAATTGCCGAGCGATTGAAGTTCTTTCCAATCCAAGTCGCCGGGATTTAATGTGTAGCCGTCGAGAATTACGATATTCATAGCGACCAATTTGAGTTTAAAAAATTAAAAGGCGCAATAAATTTACGCCTTTTTTATAAAATAATATTGCATAGCATTTACTTATGAGCTACAACTTCAATTTTTGCGCTATACCCAAGTTTTTCAAAAATCTGTTCGCATTCTTCCCATGTTAGTCCGAATAATTTTACATCTGCAAGACCAATCTTTGAAAGAATTTCCATTAAAAGATCGGAATCTTTCTCGTCAAAATCTTCATCCATTATGGCATTTTCTGCCCACGCTATCAAATATGCCAAAGATAATTTATTTTGCAAATATTGAATAATTTTTTCTGCAACAACTTTTTTAGTAATCATAACTTCCTTCTACACTTTTACATGACCAGTGTCTTTCGGAAATTTTTGATGTGTCTCTATCAAATTTCCAAATCCATCATAAATTTCCTGTCCGAAAAAAATTGTATTTTCATCAGCATCTACTATTTTAATATAACGTGCAAAACCGATAATTCTTCCCGCAACCTGATAATGATATTTTCTGCCGCCATCCGGTAAAGAATCCCA
>CAYXEE010000432.1:0-260 GCA_964463935.1 uncultured Chitinophagaceae bacterium
TTCAGCAGTTTCTAAAATAATTCTTACGGCAAACATATCATAAATTTCATCAAACGGTTTGCCGCGCTTCACCATTTTATTGTAAATGCTGTAGAGATGTTTTGGTCTTCCTTCAATTTCAAATTTTAAATTTTCTTGCCGTAAACGCGCTTCAATAGGAACAATAAATTTGCGGACATAATGTTCGCGTTCTCTTCGTTTAGCATTTAAGGCGTGCGCAATTTCTTCGTACTCTTTTCTGTGTAAATGTTTAAATGCTA
>CAYXEE010000432.1:270-2292 GCA_964463935.1 uncultured Chitinophagaceae bacterium
CTCCCATTTTATTTTTGCCAACCCGAAACGGTGAGCAAAGGGGGCGTAAATGTCCAATGTTTCTTTTGCAATACGCTGTTGTTTTTCAGGCGGCAGAAATTCTAACGTGCGCATATTGTGAAGACGGTCTGCAAATTTCACAATCATAACGCGAATATCGTTAACCATTGAAAGCAGAAGTTTACGATAATTTTCTGCTTGCGTAATTTCGTGGCTTTGAAAAATGTTTGAAATTTTTGTAGCGCCGTCGACTATATCTGCAATTGTTTCGCCGAATTCTGCTTTAATATCTTTAGTTGTAATATCTGTATCTTCAACAACATCGTGCAGCAATGCGCAAGCCACAGAAACATCGTCAAGAGCAATTTCTTTTGCAGCAACCAGCGCAACTTCGTAGGGATGCAAAAAGTACGGCTCGCCGGAACGGCGAATATCGTGCTTGTGCGCTTCCAGACTCATTTCAAAAGCGCGTTTAATAATATCATCGTTTACAGAATGAAGCGCTTTATGGCAAACTGCCAGCAAGTCGTCTAATTTTTTTTTGTATTTTGGCTGCAGCATTTACAATAGCTTTAATTTAGCATTTTTTGCAATTGACTCTGCAATGCGAATTTTTTTAGATAAATTTCCGGTTACTTTCCCGATATATTTTTTAAATTGAAGTACTTTGTTTGCCTCTTCAAGCGCTATGGAATAATTTTTATCGCGCACTGCATATTCAGCAAGTTTAATTCTGCATGTCGCTTCTTTGTAATAATTTATTACTGGAGCAGAAATAATATTCTTCAACAATTTTGGAACTAACAGCGAAAGTTCTTTTTCATCTTTCTTTTGTTCGTATGCCGTCATTAACATCCATAAAATACTTCTATTCTCAGGATATTCCAAAAGCACTTCCTTTGCATAATAAATAGCTTCGTCGTATCGTTTTTCTTCTATAAAAATAACAATCAAATTATTTTTTCCAAGAATTCTTTCGTATTCATTTTGTTGAATTGCAGTTTTTATCAACGCAATGCCCTCTTCTTTACGATTTTTAATCAACGGCATCCACGACATTGAGCTTCGCCAATAATAATAGGCGCCGAGAATATTCATCGCGGCATAAAAATTCGGATTGGCTTCCAGGCTGTTTTCAAGTTTAGAAGCCGCTTCAATTGCATATAACAAACCCAGCGGCAGATTTCCTCCTTCTACATACGTAAATGAACGACACGCTAAGGCGGAACCGGCGTAATAATTTCCCCAATCGTTAATATTATTTTCCATCATTTTTTCAGAGCGCAGCTGCGCCTGTCTCAGCAGCGAGTCATAACGATTTTTATTGAACAATTGCCCATAATCGGAAAATTCCGCTTGAAGTACGCCCGCAAGATACAAATATCCCGACGGATGGTCGGGATATTTTTGCATTACAAAAGTAAAAGTCGCTTTTGCATCGGCGTATTTTTGCAACATTGTTTCATCAATTCCTTTTAGAAGTAAATTGTGAAGCGCTGAATCTGAAAGTTTTTGCGGAAAAATATTTGTTGAAAAAATAACGAAGCAAATTAAAATTATTTTTTTCATCAATCCGTTCCGAAAGTCCTATCGCCTGCATCTCCGAGTCCGGGGACAATATAACCTTTGTTATTTAAACCGCGATCTACTACGGCGGAAAATACGGCGACATCGGGATGATTTTTTTGTACAATCTTTATTCCCGCAGGCGAAGCGACTAAACAAACCAGACGAATATTTTTTGCTTTACGCTGTTTTAAAAATGTTAATGCCGCTTTTGCGCTTCCGCCGGTTGCAAGCATCGGATCAATAAGAAGAACTAAACTTTCTGCTAATGTTTTAGGAAATTTAGAATAATAATCAATCGGTTCAAGAGTTTCTTCGTCGCGATACAAGCCGACATGACCAACGCGGGCTTCCGGCAGTACATTCATAAATCCTTCAACCATTCCGAGTCCGGCACGCAGCACGGGAACAATAACAATGTTATCGCGCAATTTGTACCCTTTAGTTTTTTCAAGA
>CAYXEE010000433.1:0-2290 GCA_964463935.1 uncultured Chitinophagaceae bacterium
CGGAATGTGGAGAAAAAATCGCCGCGTTTTGGGCGATTCAGCTGTTGGTGTAGATCTCAATCGAAATTACGGTCCATTCTATATGTGGGATTCTCCGAACAAAGGCTCAAGCGTATTTGGAAAAGATGAAACATTTAGAGGCACAAATCCTTTTTCTGAACCGGAAGTGAAAGCCATTGATAGTTTTATGAGAAAACATTCTTTTAAGACTTGTTTTAAGGCCTTGCCGTCAACAAACGGTCCCACATATTCAGTATTTTTTTCTTTTGTTTTAATTATCATACATACAGTAACCTTCTCGTTTATCCTTGGGGATTTGCGTCGCATGAAAGTCAAGATTCAGTTCTGTACCGCGATTGGTCGTACGATTTTACTTCAGTAAATCGCTATACCTTTGGAACTGATATGCAGACTGTAATGTATTCGACACGCGGAAATTCCGATGACTATATGTACGGCGATACAACAAAGCCAATTACCTTCGCAATGACGCCGGAAGTTGGTCCCACAAGTTTTTGGCCCCCAAAAGCTCAAATCATACCGCTTGCTGAAGAAAACTTGCTTGCAAATAAATTGCTGGGGCATTATGCAGGTAGTTATCCTGTCCTTCGATCGTATTCTGTAAAAGATTCAAATGGAAAGTACTATGTGAATTTGAAAATTTTTAATAAGGGAATATCAGCTGCAAAAAATTATACGCTCGCAGTCTCTTCGTCTTCAATCGTTGTTCCTGCAGTTACAACTATTAACGAAATACAACCATACTCATTAACGGAAATACCGATTGCTGTTACAATTCCGCAGTCAGAACAAATTGTAAAATTATATGTATCATTCTCCAATGAAACTGAGAGTGGTTTTTTTATTAAAGACAGCATAATTTTTTTTGCAGGAAACCCAGCGGTAGTTTTTTCGGACAACGCTGCTAATGGAACAGTACAATGGACAACCGGAATAAGTTGGGGAACAACTTCAGACGCGTATTCTCCGCTTTTTGCATTTACAGATTCTCCAAATGGAAATTACACTGCAAACACAAATAATTCGCTACTAATGAAAAATACGGCTGATCTTTCAGGATTTTCATTTGCAGAATTACGCTTTTATACAAAGTGGGCAGTAGAGCCAACGTGGGATTTTGCTACAGTTGAAATTTCTACGAACGGCGGCGTTGCCTGGACGAATCTACGTTCAACGATAATGCAAAAAGCATCCGCGCGCAGCGGAAGTCAGCAGCCAACCGGAACGTACGGATATGATGGCTTTACTCCCAGCAATGATTGGATTGAACAAAAAATTGATATTTCATCTTATGTTGGCAAACAGATCAAAATCAGATTTCGCCTTGCCTCCGATGGCAGCGAAGAACGCGATGGTTTTTATGTTGATGATATTGCAATAGTTGGTTATACTAATAAATCATTAGACGTAGAACAAAATACTCTTCCATTACGATGGAATTTGGCGCAAAATTATCCGAACCCTTTTAATCCCGAAACAAAAATTTCTTATCAAATTCTTAAAAAAAGTTTTGTATCTTTACGAGTGTATGATATGTTAGGCAGAGAAGTAATTACATTGGTAAATTCCGTTCAAGATCCCGGACTACATACAATTAATTTTTCTGCTCATTCATTATCAAGCGGAATGTATATCTATCAGTTGCGCGCTGAAAATTTTCTTTCAACAAAAACTATGATGGTGATTAAATGAGTCAAAACGAACTAATTCAAAAACTTGTTGCAGAACTTATTCGAGAACAAACAAGCGGAAAAGATCATGTCTGCTGTAAAGACGGCATTTGTTCGGATGGTCTTTGTGTAATTCATAATAAAGAAGGCGTACAATGCGTTGTAAACAGCGGCGCATCGAGAATTACATCGGGCGTCGGCGTTGATGCGGCAGGCGGAGTTACACCAGATATTGCTCGAATGATTGATCACACTCTGCTTAAACCGGAAGCAACGGTTGAACAAGTTAACACGCTTTGTGCTGAAGCAAAAAAATTTCAATTTGCAAGCGTTTGTGTTAATCCTTCGTACGTTGGTTTGTGCGCGCATTTATTAAAAGATACGCCGGTACGCGTTTGCACAGTTGTCGGATTCCCTCTCGGGCAAACTACAACAGAAACGAAAGCATTTGAGACAGAACATGTAATTCGTAACGGCGCAACAGAAGTTGATATGGTTATCAATGTCGGCAGATTAAAATCGAAAGAATATCAATATGTTGAAAATGATATTTTTGCCGTTGTTTCTGTTAAGATTTGTAACCGAGGCTAATCTGGGGC
>CAYXEE010000434.1:0-2283 GCA_964463935.1 uncultured Chitinophagaceae bacterium
ATTTAATAGAGATGCCCGAATAAAAGATTCGAGCATGAACTTATTATTTTGATTTTTTCGATTCAGATTTTGCCGGTTTTGCTTCGGGAGCCATTGCCGGAGATTCCGACGGTACTAATCCGAATTTTTTGCGCACTTCATTTAAAATTTCTTCTGCCAAGAGCGGCTGCGCAATAAGAAATCCTTTTACAGAATCGCGTCCTTGACCAATTCGATCTTCTTTGTATGAAAACCACGAACCGCTTTTTGCAATAATATTTTGTTCAACGGCAACATCAATCAAATCGCCGAGTTTGGAAATTCCTTCATTATAGAGAATATCAAACTGCGCTTCTTTAAAAGGGGGAGCAACTTTATTCTTAACAACCTTTACTTTTGTGCGATTGCCGACAACATTTTGCCCATCTTTTAACGCTTCAATGCGGCGAACATCCATTCGCACCGATGCGTAGAATTTTAAAGCGTTTCCGCCGGTTGTTGTTTCGGGATTTCCAAACATTACGCCAATTTTCATTCGCAGCTGGTTTGTGAAAATAACGCTTGTTTTTGATTTTGAAATTGCAGCAGTTAATTTTCGAAGCGCTTGCGACATCAATCGCGCATGAACTCCCATTGTCGGGTCTCCCATTTCGCCTTCAATTTCTGCGCGCGGAGTTAATGCCGCAACGGAATCTACAACAATAACATCAAGCGCGCCGCTGCGTACGAGTGTTTCAACAATTTCAAGAGCTTGTTCGCCGAATTCCGGCTGTGAAAGAAGCAAACTTGAAGTATCAACGCCGAGTTTGCGCGCATAACCGGTATCCAGCGCATGTTCAGCGTCAATAAATGCGCAGATACCATTTTGTTTTTGTGCTTCTGCAATAATGTGCAGACAGATTGTTGTTTTACCGGAAGATTCCGGCCCGTAAATTTCAATAACACGTCCGCGCGGAATGCCGCCAATACCGAGCGCAGTATCCAGCGAAATAGAACCGGTTGAGATGGAATCAATTTTCATAATTGGTCCATCGGTCAACTTCATAATGGAACCTTTGCCGTGTTGTTTTTCAATTTGTTCAATAGCAATTTTTAACGCTTGTACTTTGGCATCTTTATCTTCAGCCATAATTCTCCTTGTTGCAATTATTTTTTTGGTGTGATAAATGTGTAGTTGAAAGTAAGGCTTTCAAGATTCTGAATCAAGATGGAAATTTAACTTTTATTGTAAATCTTTCGATGAGCGGGAATTTATTTGTATTTCAAGAGCTGGTAAAGCTAAAACGTGAAACTTCAAATAAGTTTTTTTATATTTTGGCAATGCTTGAATCTGGAAAATATTATCACATTTTTAATCGTTGAAATAATCGCGAAGATATTTTTAAGGAAGAACGCAACTACGATTATTTTCTAAAACTCTACGAACATCATATTTCTCCCATCGCCGATACGTTTGCGTATTGTTTGATGAAAAATCATTTTCATTTGCTGGTTAAAATAAAAGAAAACAACACCTCGCAGGATTCAACTCAAAGACTTGCCAAGTTCCCGGAAAACACCTCACAGGTTTTCCGCCAAAAGATGAAGCATGGCGGACAAGTAAAAACCTGTGAGGTCTGCGTAAGTACGTAAAACTTGGCAAGTTTGGATGGATAAAATGCGTAAAACCTGTCAGGTCTCAAAAAAGTTTCAAATTATATCTTCAACAACTTTCTTCGCAGTAATTCTAAAACTGCTTGACTTGCGCGTTCCTTAAATCGAATTCTGTTATCGCCGAAATTAAATTTTAATGCAACTGTAGATTCATTATCAGAATAGCCAATCCATGCTGTACCCACTGGTTTTTCGGGAGTTCCGCCGGTTGGTCCGGCAATTCCTGTAATAGAAAGTGCGATGTTTGTTTTAGAAATAATTCGCGCTCCTTCCGCCATTGCTTCAGCAACTTCTTTGCTTACTGCGCCATGTTTTACAATTAGTTCTAACGGAACATTCAACTCATCAACTTTGGATTGATTGCTGTACACAACAAAGCCGCGCATAAAATAATCCGAACTGCCGGAAACATTTGTAATGCGATGTGAAACTAAACCGCCGGTGCAGGATTCTGCGAGTGCGAGCGTAAATTTTTTTTCACGAAGCAGATCGCCGACAACATCTTCTAATTCTTTTTCGTTCGATGAATAAATATATTTTTCTGCTTTTGCGCGGATTGCATTTTCTGCGGCGAGAAGTTTTTGTTCGGCAATTTCGGAATTTTTTTCACGAACCGTAATTCGTAATTTTGTTCCCAATGGATTTGGAAGA
>CAYXEE010000435.1:0-2281 GCA_964463935.1 uncultured Chitinophagaceae bacterium
TGCGATAAATTAACAACTTTGCAAAATCCATCGCAATGGTTAAACTATTGTATTCATCTTTCATGGGAATAATGCCGAAGCCGACTCGCAATTGAGTCGGAAGCGGATCGGCTTGCGCTTCATCAATATACGCCATTTTCGGACCGAGATTAGAAAGATTCACGCCGACGCTGAACGCATCGCCGATATCTTCTTCAATAAATGGAATAACTAAAGTTTTTGGTTTGTATAACATTGCAATATCAAAACTTAAACCGTAGGCAACGCCTGTCCCTTTTTCTTGTCCCGTTCCGAACGGAGAAAGATGACTGTTAATAAACCGAAGATTTGTTCCAAGAGAAAAACCTTCGGTAATCTGCGTGCCGAATCCGACAACAACGGCAAACTCATATCCTTTAAATTTTTCTATCGCTTCCGGTCCTGTTTCATCCGTTCTCACAAATTCGCCAAGATTTAAATACGTGATACTTGTTCCTAACGTGCCGCCGTATTCTTCCAAATCCATTTTGTAATTCAAATAATCGTAAAACAAATCTGAAAGATGGAATTGCGGCAGCCAGTTTGCGTGCGTAATACTTACTTCGCTCCCTTTTTGAAAGCCGAGTCCCGCCGGATTCCAATGAATTGCCGTTGCATCATCTGCAATTCCTGTTCCCGATTCACCCATTCCCGACGCGCGCGAATTCGGCGCAATTAACAAAAACGGCACCGCCGAACCCCCCGCTTGTGCAAATGCTGTTTGAATTGTTCCTGCAATGAGGAGCGCTGCAACCGCTCCAAAAATTTTTCTCATTATTACTGCTCCCATAAATGTATTTAAATGTATGAAAACTTGGTTTGTGCTTCAATAATTATTCTACTACAGCCATTTTGCCGATTGCTTCGCTTGTGTATTTTCCATCAACCGTTTTCGCAATTACTTTATAGAAATAAATTCCATTTCCTATTTTATCCCCATCCGTATCGCGTCTGTTCCAGTCAATTTTTACAAACCGTTCGCTGTAAGCCGGACGTTCAATAGTATGAATCAATCTTCCTGCAACAGTGTATATTTTTATTTCAATATCAATCGGCGATAATTGGTTATGTTGAAATGTAAACGAAGTTGTAGAAGCAACAGGATTTGGGAAATTATATAATCTCTCAATTGTTAAACCGTCGCTCGAGACAACAATAAACATCGCTTCTGCTGTAGCAGAATTATTGTACACATCCCACGCGCGTACTTTTATTGTATGATTTCCAGACGCAAGTTCAGAAAATTGATATTCCGCCGTACCTTCTTGATAACTGTTTATTTTTCCTTTATACGTTTCAGTTAAATCAACGCTTTTGGGCGCGTCGTCAATCCACGCTTCCAAACGATGTCCAATTCCGCTTCCCGCAGTATTTATTCCGTTACTATCTTTTAACGCCACAATTAATTTCGGATTTTTTCCAATAATATCGCCGGTACGAAAATTTAGATTGTCAAAATAAATTCCAATTTCCGGTCCGGTAACATCTGTTACAGTTGTTGAAGCAGTTCCGCCGACAATAAAACTTGTGCTGTATCCTCTTCCATCGGAAGTATCGTTTGAAAAATAAATTGAAATGCGGCCGTTTTTATTTTCGTATGAAATATCTTTCGGAACAATAAACGAAGCGTCCAAAATTCCATTGGAAATAGAATTTTCTCCTTTAAAAATAATCGGACCATTAAATAGATACATTCCTCCGATTTCCGGCATGCTCTTTAATCTCTGTGAATCGAAGACGGTCAATAATGCGGTACCGTTGTACGAAGTATTTACAGTATTGCCAGCTCCCAGAATTTTTCCTTTTATTTTTATTTTTTGCAATGCGCGAATAGTATCTGTACTGCTAATGCTCTTTCCATTTATTGAATCTATCGCTAATGTCATTTCCGGTACTGCCAGACGCAATGTGGGGTCTCCAAACAAATGGTATTTATCTTTATTGCCGCGAAAATTATCTACGCTCGAATTTTTTGTTGCCGTATTCGCGTCGCCTAATCTCATTCCGCCGTTAGCAAATAAATATTGATAAAACATATAATTTAGTTCAGAATTTGAACCGGAATACACAGCGCGGCTTGCGCTTAACACGCCAATTCCGCCGCCGGCAGGATTTACCATCGCTAATTCCGCCGAACTTTGCTCTCCTGCTTCGTCAAATCTTCCCCAATCGCACGTAGCGCCGACAAAAAAAGGAAGTTTTGTTCCGTTGAAAAATTGACTTTTCACATCATCAATAGAAAGAATACTTTCGTGCGCCCATA
>CAYXEE010000436.1:0-2280 GCA_964463935.1 uncultured Chitinophagaceae bacterium
ACGCAGGACGCAAATCTAAACCTGCAATTCCCCAATTTGCAAAACTTGTTAGGTTGTTAGGGTCGCCGTTTGGAAAACCGGCGAACGCCATTGGGTTTTGCAAAAGATACTGTGCATCAAAACGGAGATAGAAAAATCCGAGCAGAAAGAATCCAACAACGCTGATAAACGAGCCAATCCAAAATCCGCGGTGGACGCTTTTCAACGCTTTATCGGAACTATCGTGCGCTCCGGCGCGAACTGTGTACGTGCTGATGATTGAACCAAGTACGCCAATTCCACGAACAAGCAGAGGAAAAATTACTCCTTTATGTCCGAAGCTTGCCATTCCAAGAATCATAGCCGCAACCATAGTAACTTCGTAGCTTTCAAAAATATCCGACGCCATTCCTGCGCAATCGCCGACATTGTCGCCGACATTATCGGCAATTGTTGCGGCATTACGCGGATCATCTTCAGGAATATCTTTTTCAATTTTGCCTACAAGGTCAGCGCCGACATCCGCCGCTTTCGTATAAATTCCGCCTCCAACGCGCATAAATAATGCAAGCAGCGTTCCTCCAAAACCGAAACCAAGCAATGCTTCGTACGCTTGTTCGCCGAAGAAAAGAAATATTACTGTTCCGCCGAGAAGACCGAGACCATCGGTCAGCATTCCGGTAACAGTTCCGGTTCTGTATCCTAACTGCATTGCTTCGCCATAACCTTTTGTAGCCGCGGCTGCTACGCGAAGATTTCCTTTTGTTGCTAATCGCATTCCAACAAAACCAACAGACCAACTGAACAACGCGCCGACAAGAAATGCAACAGCGCGTCCCCAGCGAAATGCTTCCTGACCGCCCGTATATGTTACAAATAACAATAATGTAATAACAATAATCAGCGGACCAATTCGCCGGAATTGCGCGCCGAGATACGCATTTGCTCCATCGCGAATTGCAGAAGCAATCTCCTGCATTTTTGGCGTTCCTGTATCCGCGCGATCTACCTGTTTAGCAAGCAGAAGCGCATATAACAATCCAAGTATTGCAATTCCTAACACCGCCAGCAAACTGAAAATTTCCAGCTCAGTGTATTTTGGATCTGAAAAAAGTGAAAATGGAACAAAACCTTTTTCCACATGGCTTTCCGTTACCGATACTGCGGTATCTATTTGACTTTCCCCCGGCTGCCAAACGTAAGCAAGCGCAAAAAATATCATCAATACAAAAAGATATATTTTTTTAAATTTTCTCGACCGTAAAAATCTTTTTAACCGTTTCATAATTTTTCCTTGCTAAAATATTTTTTGAGAAGTTTCACAAACAACAAGCTGCAAAACTATTTTTTGGATTTTTTAAGAACTACTTCGCTATAATATTTACGAAACTAAACTTTCAGAAGCTGAACGCCACCAGCGAGCATGTTCTACTTCCAGCACGCGGCGTTCCGGGAATTCGTAAAATTTCATTCCTGTCTGATCTCCTAAGAAAAATCCGCGCCGAATTGTTCTAAAGAATCCATGATGTCTGGAATTACGCGAAACTGTTTTGGTTTTTTTCCCGGTCCCTTTTTCAAGATCGCTAATGCAGTCTGTAATGTGCAGCGGATCGGAATACGGAAGATAACCGGCAAGTCTTCCCGTTTCATCGCGGTCAAGAAGCATATCAACAAAGAAAATTCGCGGAACAGAAATGGGATTCTCCGGTTCGGTCATAAATTTTGTAAAATCAAAAGGCGCTAACGCAGAAACAACAAGCGGCGAAACAGGACACAATTCTTCATAAAGATTCGGTCCAAAATCTTCTTTTTCAGATTTATAAGATTTCGGTTCTAAACTCAGCGCGCGCCCATCCGGCGTTACTAAAAATAATTTGCCGAAATATTGCAGTTCAATATGTTCAAGAACGCGATAGACGCTGATATATTTACTTCGTTTCGGACTTCCGTCCAGATGAGGAACACATCGGTTTTTTATATCGTCCATTTTAAAAAATGGATGGCGGAACGATTGGTCAATTTCAAAAAAGAGCAAATTACCGCGCGTGTTTTTTTGCGTACCAATCGCCATATATCTGCCGAATGCTTCCGGTTCGAGATGTGAAGCAACAAGCGCTTCGTATTTATAGCATAGCATGTAGAAGTGTATGTTCATGGCGATACTCCATTAAATGTTTGTATTTAAAGCATATTGTCCGTTGCCCTCTTAGTGTGAATAGTTTTTACAGAAAATTTTTTTGTTATTAACTGAAGTTACGCAGATGGTCATGCTGAGCCTGCCTGCACGAAGCCGATGCTTCG
>CAYXEE010000437.1:0-2280 GCA_964463935.1 uncultured Chitinophagaceae bacterium
AAGTTCTCGCTTGAATTTTTTTACCGACGCTTTCAATTTTAATATCGCCCCCTGCCGTGCTTACCTCCGCTTCGCCGTTCACTTTGCCGAGACGAATATCGCCGCCGCTTGTACCTAACTGCGCGGTTCCATCTACATCGCCAACGCGCACATCGCCGCCGGCAGTTTTCATTTCCACTTTTCCTTTTACCCGCTCTATATTGATATTTCCGCCGGATGTTGAGCCGCGGGCATTGCCTGTTAAATTTCCCAAAAGGTCAATATCACCCCCCGCCGTTTTTAATTCTACTTCGGATTGGCTCGGAACAACAAGAAGAAAATTTGCATCGCCTCTGCTGTTCCACCGCGGACGAAAAGAAACGCGCAGATAATTTTCGCTGTTAGTAATATTAACTTCTTTCAGTTCGTCTTCGTCCAATCCTTCAATCGTAAGGTCAACAGAATTTTTCTCCCACGTTTTCACCGTAATATTTCCGCCGCTGATACTCACCTCTACGCGCGGATTTTTTCCTACCGCAAACGACTGCTGTCGTTTTGTTGAAACTTCGCCTTCAGCGTGAAGCGCGAAGAATATAAAAAGCGCGATAAATATTTTTTTTACCGTTTTCATTGATACATTTCTCCTATTAAATTTTCCGCTCGTGTGCGGACATACGAATTGTTTTCTTTGTGAAGCGTCCGCTTCAATTGTTCAAGAACATTTTTATCAAACTGTTTGCCATCCATCTTTGCCGCTTCAAGCGCATTTATTGCCGCAACTCTCATTCCTGTATTTTTGTCGTTGGAAAGAATAAAAAACAACGCATCGCGGATTTCATTATCAAACGGAAACTGCAGCAAAACGCGCATCGCCTCTCTGCGCACACCGGCATTATCATCGGATTGCATGGCGCGAAGTAACGCGGATTTCATTTTTGAATCTTGAACTTTTCCTTCTGCCGCATGGTCGGCAATCGCATTCACCGTTGAAATCCGCGTGCCGGGATTTGCTTCATTGAGAAGCGCATACGAAAGAATTTTTTGAATTTCCGGATCGCTTACTTTTCCTTTTACATACATCGGCGCAGTCGCTTCAAAGCGAAATTCAATTTCGCCGTCGCTCGCATCGGAATCTAAAAATTGAATATTAGAAATCTTCGTCCGTTTCTCCGCCGGTATTTCGCGGTTGGAAATATTTTGAAGCGACATTTTCTGTAATTCGATCGAATCTGGCGCGCAGATAAATTGCGTTGTGGCGCCGCCGAGCGCAAACATTACCAGCGCAAGCGCGGCAAACTGAAACTGCGGAAGACGAAAAAAGTTTACATTTAAAAATTCTTTCCAGCGAAATGCCGCTGCACGTTCTCTCCTTATCACCGCGCGGAGTTCATTTCGAGCATCGGCAAGCAATTGTTCGTTAAATTGGCTCTCGGAATTTTTCTGTAAGAATGAATTCAACTTCTTCAATTCGGAATATTCTTTTTTGGCATCGGCATTTTTATGCAAATACGAAGAAAGTTTTCTCTCTTCTTCTTCGCTCAACTCTCCGTAAATGGAAAGTATCATCAATTCTTTGTAATCAATCTTTTTCATTTTTTTACTCGTATATGTCGTGAAGGCGGGTTCGCAATTTTTGTGCTGCTTCAAACAGATATTTTTTAATTGTTCCTTCCGCGCAGTTCATCATTTCGGCAATTTCTTTAATTTTATACTGCTCGTAATGGCGGAGCGTAAAAACCATTTTCTGCTGCGGCGACAAATTTTTTAATGCATGTTCTATTCTTTCGGAAATTTCCGCATTATGCGTTTGTGAATCCGCCCGCTCTTCTGAAACCGCAGTATTTTCTTCATTCTCGTCATCGTGTAACGATGTTACTGCTCTTTTTTTTTCTTTTGCTGCAAAACTGAGGCAAACATTCGTTGCAATTCTAAACAGCCACGTTGAAAATTCGCTTCGCAGCTCAAATTTTGAAAGTCCTTTATAGACGCGGATAAAAACTTCTTGATAAATATCTTTTGCATCGTCCGAACTTTGTGTGTAGCGCGCGGCAATGCTTAATACTTGACGGTCGTAACGATAAACCAATTGCTCAAACGCCGCAAAATTTCCGCGTAGAAATTGTTCTATTAAATCGTTATCTGTTTGCGCCATAGTTTGAATGTTTAATAGTTAGACTTTAAAAGGTAAGGAAAGGTTGGGGAAGAAAAACAAAATATTTTCTCATGCAAAACACGCAATAAAAGCAAGCTATGGAAGTATAAAAATACAGATTCCTTACAAATATTTTACGTTCTAAAGTA
>CAYXEE010000438.1:0-2275 GCA_964463935.1 uncultured Chitinophagaceae bacterium
TTAGTGAAACGCTCACATTTGCCCATTTGTTATTCCAAGGAGAACCACTTGGACCAGATGTAAAAAGAAATTCATATGAACCGCCTGTAATATCGCCACCAGAGGGTGCAACTTTTATTTTAGTCTGCCAACGTGTTGTTCCTGTAGAAATTTTTGTTACTTGACCGCCAGAGACTTGTGTATAACTACCAAATACAGAACCAGTTGCCGGTGGATTTGTCCAACCATTCCATGCGCCTGGCATATTAAGCCCTTCAGGTTCATAAATTTGAGAAAATGATATACTCGAAATCAATACTACCATTAGTATCAGTTTTTTCATACAACCCCCTTATTATTAGTTGTTGAATCGTTGAATTATTATTGTAAGTTTAACTTTCTATTAAGTAAAAGTCAAGTTAAAAATGGCGAAAAAAGGGCTTCCTTTGCCATTTATTTCAAAATTATCATTTTGCGTGTTTGAGCAAATTTTTCTGCGCGCAATGTGTAAAAATATATGCCGCTGGATAAATGTGATGCGTTAAAAGATACAGAATATTTTCCCGCTTTTTGCTTTTCGTTTACCAACGCTGCAATCTCTCTTCCTAACGCATCGTAGATTTTTAATGTTACATGCAAACTTGGCAGGTTTTGTAAACCTGCCAAGTTTTCCCCGAAAGGAATTGAATACGAAATCATTGTCGTTGGATTAAACGGATTTGGATAATTTTGTTCTAACAAAAATTCTTTCGGAATTATATTTTCATTTTTTACCGGTACAGAAACTGATATGAAAACAGTCGGGTCGGGAATTCCATCTCCGTTTTTATCAATTTCTATTATTGCAAGATTTATTAAACTGTCTGGACCAGGTCCGCCATTTATTCCCGGAGAATTGGGAATAACATCGCCTGCGCCATAATCATATCCGCCAAGAACGCCGCCGGCAAATTTTAGTATTGCATTTTTGGGAACAAGTCCGGCGCCGAGTCCGTAAATATCATTCCAAGAAATAGATGATTCAAAACTTCTGCCTTTTGTTCCTCGAGCGCGCGAACTTTTATTCGTAATGTTTATACTTTGCTTTCCGCTGATGAGAAATGTACTTGGCTTATCTTGATAATATGCCGTAATAAAAAGATCAATTCCATCTTCTTTGCGGAATCGAATATTCTTTGGGTAATCGCCGATATAACCGGAAGTAGATTTGAAATTTGTCAATCCGCTCTCTTTAATTGCGTCAACGTATAGTATTGCCGTATTATTTTTATCATTAATGATATAATCAAAACCTAAATAAAGCGAATCGGAATCCCACGTTGCAAAAATTCCGAAAACTTCATTGTCCACCGAGCCGGTATCTCTGTCCCACCAAAAACTATCGCTGTCATTATCGGTTGCAATTTTCCATTCTTTTAACCAATCGTTTGAAGAAATATTGATATTTCCATCTATAGTTGGTTTCCGATACGTTGCGATGACGGAATCTTTTATCGGAGCAACGATGAGAATAAATTTTGTCGTATCAAATCCCCCTTTTAAATCTGTTACAACAATTCCAATTGTAGATTTTCCTGTATCTTCAAGCGCAGGAGTTCCGCTGAGTATTCCCGAAGAAATTCCGATTGAAAGCCAATTTGGTTTTGTTGTAAGAGTAAAGAATAGAGAATCTTTATCTTTATCTTTTGCAGAAACTTTTCGCTCAAAACGTTTTGTAACGGTTGTTGTTGTATCAGAAAGAATTGTGAAAATTGGTTTTTCATTCCAAAATACTGAAATGAAAAATGTATCTTTATCGGCTGCGTTGAATTTATCAGTAACAGTCAGAATAGTTGTGGATTTTCCGGTATCGGAAAATGCAGGAATTCCAATAAGTTTTCCGTTTGATGAAACAGAAAGCCACGATGGATTTCCTGAAAGCGAATATGTTAATTGTTCATTATTCGCATCGCTTGCAACAGTTTGAAATGCAAATTTTGCGTTTGTATATGTAATTAAATCCGGTATGCGATTAAGAACCGGCGGATTATTTATTCCTTTAGTTGTATCGGGAATATAGATTACGTAGCTGCGCGGCGGAGCCCAAAGATCAATTCTGCCGTCTGCTTGCGCGGCTTTAATATTATTATTGATGTCGTGGCGAGTATAATCTTTAAATTTTTGATTTGGATAATTTGTATTTACCCAAACGCCGCGCCATTCTGTGGGATTATCATTGATAACAAGATATGCGGCTGGCTTTCCATTTCCGCCGTCGCGGCGTGCAACGTAAATATCCTGCGCAAGCTGATTTTGT
>CAYXEE010000439.1:0-2266 GCA_964463935.1 uncultured Chitinophagaceae bacterium
TCATTATACCACTATTGAAACTCGGATTTAGGAGTTTCGTAATTCAAAGAAATTACATCCGACATCAATTATATATTCTAAAGTATCCCTATATTTATCATTTTTAAACCAGTTGCTTAAAACATAGATATACTCTACCTCATAATTAAGTTCAGAAAACAATTTTTTATATTGCTTTAATTTAAAATCACAAGTCTGCAATTTTTTTATTCTTGATCTGTTATTATCGTAGACGCGGCAAAAAGTGGAAAAATACCAAAAAAATCAAGATAATTTACCCTAATCTGCTTTTGCAAGAATATCCGAGCTATCCCAACCACATCTGAGTTTCTGATTTCACCTACATTTCATTTCAAGGCAAAACAGTTTATCTAGCTACGGTTATGGATTTGTTTTCTCGCAAGATTGTCGGATTATCCGTCTACACTACCCACGCTGTGCAATTAATATTATCTGCTTTTATGAACGCTTTGCACGGCAATCCAAGACCGGAAATATTCCACAGCGATAACGGCAGCGAATACAATTCGGAGATTTTTACCGAAGCCCTGAAAACTGTCGGCATCGCCGTTTCCCGCTCCAAACCCGGCTGTCCCTGGGAAAACGGTTACCAGGAATCGTTCTATGATAAATTCAAAATTGACTTGGGTGACCCGAGCCGGTTCAAAACATTGGGTGAGCTAGTTTACGAAATCTACCAAACTGTCTGGCAGTACAACAACGAGCGGATTCATACTGCTCTCAAAATGCCGCCACAACAGTTTGCGTTTTTGGCGGCGACGCAATACAATTTAGTAAACAAGGTTCGTGTTTAAAGAAATGGGGTAAGGTTTAGTTCGGTAGTCCGCTCACACTTCGCAAACACCTCGCATAGACAACTCACATTCGTTCGCGATGCCTGCTCGGTGTTGCTTCGTGTTCGCTCTGTGGCTTCGACGGTGTTCGTGGTAGCTCTTTGTGCTTACCCACCCGTCCAGTGCGCGCACAAATTAAATTTTACGTTTTAGGAAAAATTGTAAAACGCAAAATTTAGCTCCCCGAGCTTCAGAGTGAACTAACTTTACGGGTTACAGTATCCGCAGTATTGCGGATCCGCGGTTTTTCCGTACTTAGTGACAACTTTCTTTTCGGTGTAATTACAAGTACTGCATCGATATATATCATTGAGCGGCAAATCAGTCGGAATGTTGCAAAGCGAGCATCTCAACCCTTTTTCAAAATCAACGACAACGAAGTCTGGCGCGCGGCATTTTGGACAGAGCGATGCAATGTTTTTTATCAAATCCTCCGTTGCTTTTTCTATCGCCTTTATACGAGTCGGGTTTCTGTGTGCCCGCATGTCAGTCTCGATAAAGATTCGTTTGGTGAAGAGTCTGGAGAGCATTTCTCCGACTTTCTTAACAAGCGCTTCTTCGGTTTGTATATTCTTGTAGGTTCCGGATCGTCCGTTTTCACTTTTTCTTACAATAACGCCGTGCTCGGGAAAGCCAACCCTTTTAGCAAAATCTAGAGCTTCTTTCACGGTTGTCACATATTGTCCATCTATATTTGTTTCTTGTGTCCTATGATGTCCTCGAATTTCATATCCGTTCTTCTTATCGATAAACAACACTAACTCGAAATTTGACTGGATAAATGGAATAGACGGATGTGCACCAAAACTCCCCTCGCTTGAAATACCCAATTCAACACCTTCGCTCGCCATAGCGGCATTCGCCTTGGCGCGCGCCGCCTCTAGCTGATTCCCAAATCTTTTAATCTCCCTCGTAAATGTTCCGAATTTGTCGGAGTTAAACTTTTTCGGCACAACGATCTCCACGCCGAGATGCTTTTCAAGTAATGGAGCGATCACGCACTCTTTATCGTGCATTGTCGCGATTACCAGTCTGCGTCCTTTGTATAATTTAAATATGGCATCTGTCATAGTAATTTCAAAAGCTCGTCGCTCGTTACTCCCAACGCTTGAGCAATTTTTTCAATAGTGGCAAGCGTGGGATTGCCTTTACCCGCTTCAATATTGCTCATTTGAGCGCGATCAAGCCCGACCGCGCGGCAAATGTCGCCTTGCGACATTTCCTTTTGCTCGCGTATGCGCTTGATGTTTTTGCCAAGTCTTGATGTTGGGGTTTTCATATTCACAGATGTAGTATAGCAATTTGTTGTGTTGTATGACAATAATGTGATATATTACAAGTATGTTGATATTGAAGCGGCGGCAGCAAAACCAAAAATTTCTTTCCTTTCAAATTTTCCGCTTCGCGGCGGG
>CAYXEE010000440.1:0-2246 GCA_964463935.1 uncultured Chitinophagaceae bacterium
AAAAGCATTGGCGGCAATGTAGGGTAGTGTCTCACTTTCAATTCAATCGTCATGTCCGTCCGGAAGGGATTCTCGCTAAAAGCGTGCGGGAACGACGTAAGTGGTATGATTAACATTCAAACTGAGACGCTACCCAATGTAATGCACAAACTCTGCGGAAATCGTTGCTATTCCGCGCAGTTTTCAGTATTTTTTGAATTCAAAAGAGAACTTTTTCAGTATTATGGTATTCACTAAACAGGAGGTAAAGCAGCGTTATGCGTTTTTCTAAATTATCAATTTTTGCAGTAGTTACGCTTGCATTTGCGGGCGTTTGGGGCTGCGGCGGTTCGGCATCCGTTGCTGAATTCGGCGGCGAAAAAATTTCATTAAAAGAATTTGAAGAAGTATATGCAAAAAATAACGGCGGCGTGGAAGCGGCAAAAAAAACTTCCGTTGAAGACCGCCAAAATTTTCTTGACCTCTACGTAAAATTTAAGCTGAAGGTGAAAGAAGCCCGCGCACTCGGCTACGATAAAGATCCGGAGTTGATTAAAGAGCTTGCCGATTATCGTAAAAATCTTGCAGTGTCGTTTATGCTTGAAAAAGAAATTACCGGACCGGCGCTTCAAAAAACGTATGAGCGCCGTTTAAAGGAAGTTCGCGCAAGCCACATTCTTGTTCGGTTATTGGAAACTTCAAGCCCGGCGGAAACATTAGCCGCATTCAACAAAGCGATGAAAATTATAGATTCGCTAAAGGCGGGCGTACCATTTGAAGCTCTTGCCTTAAACAATTCCGATGATCCATCCGCACAAAACAACAAAGGCGATCTTTATTATTTTTCCGCAGGCGCAATGGTTCCGGAATTTGAAGACGCAGTATTTTCAATTCCCGTCGGTTCATATTCTACAACTCCCGCGCGCACAGTATTCGGCTATCATATTGTAAGAGTTGTTGATATAAAACCGAATCAAGGTTCTGTAAATGTAAGCCACATTATGCGCCGTTTAACAATTGCCAATTCCGCCGATGACAGCGCAAATGCAAAACAAGTGTTAACGGATTTGCTCGATTCTATTAAAAATAAGGGGGGCGATTTTGCTGCAATCGCAAAAGAACATTCCGATGATACGTTCAGCGCGCAGCGCGGAGGAAATCTCGGATTCATAACGCGCGGAAGAACAATTCGTGAATTTGATTCCGTTGTATTTAATATGAAAGACGGCGAAGTGCGCGGAATTATTATTTCTCCTTTCGGTTTTCATCTTATTAAACGCATAGCAACGCAGCCAATCGGCGCGTTTAAGGATGTTGAACAGGAATTAAAAACAGAATATCAGCGAAATCGTTTCCAAGCAGATTATGATAAAATGGTAGAAAAAATAAAGACGCAATATAATTTTAAGGTTGATTCCGCCGTTGTAAAATTATTTACCGCCGCGTTAGATACCGCTATGGTAACCGGTGAAACGCATTGGGACAGTTTGGTTACAAAAGAACTGCGCGCCCGGGCAATTTTTACATTTAGTAATCAGAAAGTTACAGTCGGCGAAGTAATTGAAGCGGTAAATGTAAATCCTGAATTACGCAACATGTCGCTGAAACTTTCCTCCACTGTTCCGCAAATTCTTGACAAAGTTTCAAAAAATTCAGTAATGGAATCGTATGCGCTTTCGCTGCAAAATTCTTTCCCCGATTTTGCAAAGACGATGAAAGAATACGAAGAAGGAATTCTTTTATTTAAAGCAGAGCAGGAAAATGTGTGGAACAAGGTTGCGCCCAGCGATTCATCTCTGAAAAAATATCACGCGGACAATAAATCCAAATACCAATGGGGCGACCGCGTCAGCGTTCAGGAAATTTACGTGTTGAATGAAACCGATGCAAAGGGGGCGCAAAAAGCAATGCGCGGCTACGCGGTGGATTCGCTTATTGTAAACAAGAAAAAATCGAAACCGAAAAA
This sequence comes from uncultured Chitinophagaceae bacterium, assembly GCA_964463935.1. Taxonomy (GTDB): domain Bacteria; phylum Bacteroidota; class Ignavibacteria; order UBA10030; family UBA8401; genus JACFMZ01. The sequence goes on from CAYXEE010000440.1 coordinate 1,946, forward strand.
ACAGGTTTTTGATACATTGAAAATTGCGGTTGCGCCGATTTCATTTGATTCCGCAGCGGCGTTATACAACAAACGCGCAACAACATTAGAAAAACGCGGCGTATGGGAATTACAGCCGGTTACATCAGGCGAAGTTACAAAACGCGCGTGGGACAGAACAAAGCCCGATACGCTGGCTTACACGCCGATTGAAGGGGGATTCCATTTTATTAAAGTATTACAGCACGATCCGGCGCGCGAAAAAACTTTTGAAGAAGCATCGTCGGAAGTTTCCAGCGCATTCCAAGAATATGAAACAAAA